>CABTXJ010000080.1 GCA_902488785.1 uncultured Eubacteriales bacterium
AGTTCCAACAATACTTTTTGTAGTATTTAATATACTTAAGAAATTTATTAACATTGATATGACCATTTTATTAGTTTTATTGATAGTAATATATTGTATATATGTTATACAAATGATGACAGGATTGAAGCAGAAAGGAAATGTGAAAAAACATGAATAAGCAAAAAAGAGGAAATGACAACAAACAAAACAAAAAAGATATATTAATGGCTATAATATCAGCAATTATCGCAGTTATTATACTATATACAATATTTGGTTTGTTATTCAAAAATAATGACGAAAACATACGTGAAAAGTTAGAAAAAGAATATACATATAGTCAATTTATGCAAGATCTAGAAGATGATAAGGTGTCTAAAATAGCTGGTATTGCAAATAGCAAGACAATGGATATTGTTTTAAAAACAGAAGATCAAATAGCAAAAGAAAATGAAATAAGAAAAGAACACGAAAATAATAAAGTAGAAATAAAAAAAGCCTTAGAAAAATATAATATAGACCTTGAAGAAGCTAGAAGAAAAAAAGCAAGAGAAGAATTTTTAAATTTTTCTAATCTTTTTAAGAGTAAAGAAGAGAAAAAAGAACAAGAAAAAGAATATAAGAAAATAAATAAGAAATTATATATACCAACAATGGATGCTTTTAGTAAGTTTGTAGGTGAAAAAATTACTGAAGGAAAAAATGTTATATATAATGTATCAGATATACCACAAGCTGGTAAAATGATTAAATCAATAATTGGTTTAATACCAAGTATATTAATAATTGCTATGATGTATATGATATACAAAATGCAAGATATTGGAAGTAAGTCTAAACAATCTAGTGATGATTTAGCAAGAGATACAGATATTAAATTTGATGATGTTGCAGGATTAGATGAAGAAAAAGATCAATTAATGGAAATAGTAGATTTCTTAAAAGAACCAGAAAAGTATGAAAACATGGGGGCAAAAATACCTAGAGGAATATTATTATATGGTGATCCAGGAACAGGTAAAACACTTATTGCAAAAGCAATAGCAGGTGAAGCAGATGTACCATTTATATCAATGAGTGGGTCAGAATTTATTGAAATGTTTGCAGGATTAGGAGCACAAAGAGTAAGAAGACTATTTGAAAGAGCAAGAAAAATTGCACCTTGTATAATATTTATAGATGAAATTGATGCAATTGGAGCAAGAAGAGCGGCAAATTCTAATGAAAGTGAAAATAATCAAACTTTAAATCAATTATTAGTTGAAATGGATGGATTCAATACTGGGGATAATGTAATTGTACTTGCAGCAACAAACAGACCAGAAATGCTAGATAAGGCACTTTTAAGACCGGGTAGATTTGATAGACAAATAATAATTCCTACACCAGATAGTAAGGGAAGAGAAGAAATACTTAAAATACATGCTAAGAATAAGAAGTTTGCAAAAGACTTTTCTTTTGAAGAATTAGCAAAAGATACAGCAGGATTTTCAGGAGCAGAACTTGCAAATCTATTAAATGAAGCGGCAATACTTGCAACTAAATCAAGAAATGAATATATCACAAAAGCAAATTTAGATGAAGCATATAGGAAGGTTGTAATAGGTCTTGAAAAACAAAATAGGGTAATATCTGAAAAAGAAAGAAGAATTACAGCATATCATGAATCAGGACATGCGATAGTAAGTTATATGCTTGAAACACAAGATGATGTAAAAGAGGTAACAATAGTTCCTAGAGGAGTTGCAGGTGGATATACAATGTATAAGCAACAAGAAGATAAGCAATATATAACTCAAAGAGAACTTGAAGAACAAATGATATCACTTTTAGGTGGAAGGGCTGCAGAATATATAATATTTACTGATGTAACTACAGGGGCAAGTAACGATTTAGAAAGAGCATCACAAATTGCAAGAGCAATGATAGTCACATATGGTATGAGCAAAACATTAGGTCCTGTTTCACTTAAGGTAGAAGAACCATATGAGCTTAACTATTATGGAGAAGAAGTATTTAAAAATATTGGAAATGAAGTAAGAAAAAGAGTAGAAGATGCATATGATGTTGCAAGAAAGATATTAACAGATAATATCGAAAGATTACATTATTTAGCAGAAGAGTTATTAGAAAAAGAAAGAATAGATGAACATGAATTTGAAAGAATTATGAATACAGATATTAATAAATTAGATAATAACTATGATAATGAAAATGATAATAAAAACTAAGATATTAAGATATAATATAGCAAAACAAAATTAAAATAATAACAATACACAAATACTAAGGAGGAAAGCATGTTAGATCAATTAGGAGAGAAATTAAATAATATTGATGCTAAGTCACTTGCTAAAATAATGTTAACTGTAGGTATAATTGGTGTAATAGTTATTTCAATTTTGATTGTTAGAATAGTTAAGGTTTCAGAAAAACAAAAAGCAGAGATAAGAAAAAACAGAAATAATACTGCACCTGTATCAGAACAAATGGATAAATTAAAAAATGAAATAATTAAAAATCAAGAAAATAATGATGGTACTACTTTAAACCAAGAATATAATTATATTAAATTTCAACCAAATAAATTAGATGATTAATATTCAAGAGAGAAAATAATGAAAAAAAAATTAATAGATAATGCAGAAATAAAAAAAGAAAATAATAATATATATAGAGAAAATAAAAATAAGAATAAAAATAAAAAAATAATATATATATCTAGTATGGGTGGTCACTTAAAAGAATTATTAATGCTTGAAAAACTTTTTGATAAATATGATACAACAATAATTACAGAAAAAACTGATGCAACTAAAAATCTAAAAGAAGATATCTTAAAAAAGCATAAAAATACTAAAACATATTATTTAGAATATGGTACAAAGCATAATATATTTCCATATATTGGTATATTTTTAAAAAATATATTTCTATCATTTAAATATTTTAAAAAAGTAATGCCAGATATAGTAATAACAACAGGAACACATACAGCTGTTCCTATGTGTTTTATTGCAAAAATTTTTAATAAAAAGGTTATATATATTGAAACATTTGCAAGTGTAACAGGTGGAAGTTTAGCAGGTAAAATTGTATATCCAATAGCAGATGAGTTTATTGTACAATGGAAGGAAATGCTTGAAAAATATCCAAATGCTAAATACTTAGGAGGTATATTTTAGTGGTATTTGTATCAATAGGAACACAAGATAAGGAATTTGATAGATTAATTGAATATATTAAAAGATTAAAAAAAGAAAATATATTAAAAGATGATTTAATTGTACAAAGCGGTATAACAAAAGTTGATTTTGATAATGAAAAAACGGATAATGAATATAATGTTGAAGCATTTTCTTTTATTAATAGCGAAAAGATGAAAGAATATATATCAAAAGCAGAGTATGTTATAATTCATGGAGGAGTAGGAACCATTATACAATGTATAATGCAAAACAAAAAAACAATTGTAGTCCCAAGACTTAAAAAACATTCTGAACATGAAAATGATCATCAATTAGAAATTGCAAAAAAGTTTAAAAATTTAAAATTAATTGAAGTTGCAAATGATTATGCTGAATTAAAAAATATAATATTAAATATTGATAATATAGAATTTGAAAAATATATATCTACAAATGATGAATTTGTAACAAAGCTAGATGAAATTATACAATATATGTAATTAAAGATAGGAGCATATAGTGATTAGTGAATTAATAATAACAATAATACTTGCAAGTTTTGGAACATATGTATTTGTTCCAATTACAATGAAACTTGCAAGAAAATATGATGTTTTAGACTATCAGATCGGAAGAGCAC
This sequence comes from uncultured Eubacteriales bacterium, assembly GCA_902488785.1. Classification (GTDB taxonomy): domain Bacteria; phylum Bacillota; class Clostridia; order TANB77; family CAG-508; genus JABCPO02. The sequence continues at coordinate 3,811 of CABTXJ010000080.1, forward strand.
ACGTCTG
>CABTXJ010000081.1 GCA_902488785.1 uncultured Eubacteriales bacterium
GATAGTACCTGCTATGATTAAAGTAGCACTATTTTATGCAGTATTTATACCATTTGCAGCAACTTTAAGTGTAGTTCTTAAAGAAAAAAATATACCGGAAACAATAATAAAAGGAATGACACTTGCATTAAATGGAATAGGTGAATTTTTCTGGTGGAAGTATGTTGTATTTAAAGAAAAAAAGACAAATAATTAATATATAAGAAATAATTATTAATACCATTATTATATACAACTTGCATATATATGATAAAATATATATGTGTAAAATGATGGAAAAAATATGGAGGATAAATTGGAACTTTTAAGAATAGAAAATTTAAGCGTAGAAATAGACGGAAAAAGAATTATAGATAACCTATCTTTAACTATATGTAAAGGTGAAATACATGTACTAATGGGACCAAATGGTACAGGTAAATCAACACTACTATATGCATTAATGGGACACCCAGATTACAATATAGTATCAGGTAAGATAATATTTTTAGGTAAAGATATAACTGAGATGGAAGTAGATGAAAGGGCAAGACTTGGAATGTTTTTATCTTTCCAAAACCCTGAAGAAATAGAAGGGATAAGAGTATCAGAGTTTTTAAGATATGCAATGGCAAAAACAAGTGATGAAAAAATATCACCTGTTAAATTTGCTATGAAATTAGATAAAGAAGCTAAAAAACTTAAAATGCATGAAGACTTACCATCTAGATATGTTAATGTAGGATTCTCTGGTGGAGAAAAAAAGAAAATGGAAATGTTAGAACTTAAAATGCTTAACCCTAAGCTTGCACTATTAGATGAAGTAGACTCTGGACTAGATGTTGATGCAACAAATGATGTTGCAAATGCAATTAAAGAATATGCAAATGAAGATAATGCAGTGATAATTGTTACACACCATACTAAAATATTAAAAGACTTAGATGTAGACAAAGTACATATATTAAAAGATGGAAATATAGTAAGAAGTGGAAACAAAGATTTAGTATATGAAATACAAGAAGAAGGATTTGTAAATAATTAGAAATGAAAGAAAAAGATAAAGAAAAAAGAAACAAGATAAGTAAAGAAGATATAGCAAAGTCATATATAGATCAAGATAGAGGAGTATATGACATTATTAATGATGTAAAGATAGCAAAACAGGTAGAAAAAGGATTAAGTAAAGATATTGTTTTAGAAATATCTAAGGAAAAAAATGAACCTAAATGGATGTTAGATATTAGATTAAAAGCATTAGAAGAATTTAATAAGCAAAGTAATCCTAATTGGGGACCAGACCTATCTGAAGTAGATATATCAAAGATAGTTACATATATTAAACCAGATACTAAAAAAACAAATAACTGGGGCGACGTACCAGATGATATCAAAGATACTTTTGATAAGCTTGGAATACCTGAGGCAGAAAAGAAAGCATTAGCAGGTGTATCTGTTCAATTAGATTCAGAAGAAGTATACCATAATGTAAAAGAGCTATTAAAAGAGCAAGGCATAATATATATGGACATGTCGGAAGCTTTAATTAAGCATGAAGATTTAGTTAAAAAATATTTTACTAAAGCAATACCTACTACACTACATAAATATATTGCACTACACTATGCAGTATGGTCTGGTGGATCTTTTGTGTATGTTCCAAAAGGAGTTAAAACAACAATACCAATACAATCATACTATAGGTTAAATAGTAGCGGGGCAGGACAATTTGAACACACACTAATTGTAGTAGAAGATGATGCTTCAATCCACTATATTGAAGGATGCTCTGCACCTAAATACAATGAGTTAAATGTACATGCAGGAGCAGTTGAAATACTTGTAGGTGATAATGCTAAAATGCGTTTTTCAACAATAGAAAATTGGTCTAAAAATATGTATAACCTAAATACAAAAAGAGCAATAATAGGTGAAAACTCAAAAATGGAATGGATATCAGGTTCATTTGGCTCTAAGGTTTCAATGCTATACCCAACATCAATATTAAAAGGAGATGGATCAAGTTCTGAATATACTGGTATTACATATGCAAGCCATGGACAAAATATTGACAATGGTTGTACACATATACACTTGGGTAAAAACACATATTCAAATATTAACACTAAGTCAATTACACAAGGTGATGGAAAGAGTATGACAAGAAATAATATATATATTTCTAAAAATGCAATAGGTGCTAAAACAAACTCAGATTGTCAATCATTAATGCTAGATTCAGGATCAGTATCTGATACAATACCTGTTATTGATGTAAACACTGATAAAGCAGATGTGGGTCATGAAGCAAAAATAGGTAAGATAGAAGATAGTGCAATCTTCTATTTGATGAGCAGAGGACTTTCAGAAGCTGATGCAAAAGGAATGATAGTTAGAGGATTTGCAGAACCTATTTCAAAAGAGCTACCAATAGAATATGCACTTGAGATGAATAGATTAATAGACATAGAATTGGAAGGAGCAAATGGATAATGAAAGAAATTGTTGTAAATAATATGGAAAAAAACACATGGAATCATTTGAAAGTTAACAACACTAAAATTGTAGCTCCATATATTGAAAAAGAAGATATAGAAAAATATATTAAGTTAAAAGAAAAAAATATAATTATTAGAAATGATTATGAAGAAGAATTAGTTAAGGAAAAAAAATATAATAGAAGAAAAGAAAAAAAATATGAAAAATATCAAAAATATATAGATGAAATAGAAGAGGATTATAATAACTATGCAAAAGAAATAATAGAAGAGTTTAAAATATTAGATAAAAACTTTTTAAGAAACAATGGATATGTTGTACATGAAATAAATGAGCTTACAAAAGAACAACTAAATATTATATCCATGAAGGAGCTAAAAGAAGAAGAGGAAAGAAAGTTACAAGAAGAACAAAAAGCAAAAGAAAACAAAGGTTATGAAATAATAGGAGATACTGTAATAACAGATAATGCAATATTAAATGCATTAAGGAAACTAGAAGAAAGAGAAAAAAACATATTAAATAGTAAGGAAGGCAATAACCTAATATCAGATAGAGAGCTACTAGAAGAGCTAAAAGCTGGAAAAGAAAGAAAAGAAGATAATAAGATAATATATGAAAAAGAAAATATATTATTTGAATCTAAAAATGATGAAACACATATGATCGAAATAGATAATAATAATATAGCAATAAAAGAGTTAAATATAATATTAGAAGAAAATTCTAGTTCTAATATTATGATACTTGTAAATGAAAATGATAAAAAAACATATAGGGATATTAAAATCAAAATATCTGGGAAAGATAATTCAAATGCAAATATTATAATAATGTATGGTATAGGAAGAAATACATTTAGTTTAGACTCTGTATATGTAGAAGGAAAAAATAGCAAAATACATATGACATATGTATTTTTAGGTAGTGATAACCAATATATGAAACATACAACTAATTGTATGGAAAACGCTAAAATAACAGTAGATGGAATGTATATATTAGATGATAGAAATATATTAGATATGATGTATATGGCAAAACATGAAGAAAAAAATGGAAATACAAACCTATTACTAGAAGGAGCAATGCTAGATAACTCATCTAAATTATTTAAAGGAATAATTGACTTTAAGAAAGGATCAACAGGTTCTGCAGCAGATGAAAAAGAAACTGTTATGCTACTTTCAGATGAAGCAAAACAAAAGTCACTTCCAATACTTTTATCATCTGAAAGTGATATAACAGGAAACCATGCAGCAACAGTAGGTAAGATTGATGAAAAGAAATTATACTATTTAAAAAGTCGTGGTATAGAC
>CABTXJ010000082.1 GCA_902488785.1 uncultured Eubacteriales bacterium
GAAAGAAAAAAAGTAACATCAATAAGTAAGAACTTAGGAAAAATAGATAATTATATTTTAAAAATGATTGATAATAATCTTGTATTTGAAAAAATAAAAAAACTAAAAGAAGAAAAGATATTCAATATAACAAATATTGAAGTGATAGATAATTATCTAAAGATTAATGCAGAAATATATAAAAAGATTAAATATACAGATGAAGAAAAAATTGTAGAAGCTAAAATAGATAATATAGAAGTTGTAGATGAACAAGGAAATAAATCAGGAACTTGGATATTAAATAAAGGAAACAATTCATATTATATTGATAGAAACTTTTATAATTATAGTAATAATACAAGATATAAAATTGTTTTAACTTCTGAAGGACAAGAAATAGAAGCAAATATAAAAGAAGGTAGAATTGGAATATTAAGAGATAAGGCAGTAGTAGTAAAAGATAATGAAATTCAATTTGATGAATTGAAAATAACTACATATATTAATATGGAAAATATAACTACAATATATCATTCTGATTATTTAATAATGAATTTGAATTTTTCTAGATATATAGAAAATATAAAAACTGATCAAGAAGTAAAAGTTGAAAAATTAGTATTATCAGATGTAGATACAAAATCAGAAAAAGAATTATTTAAATTAAAAAAAGGAAAAAATTCATATTATGCTGATATATATATAGGGAAAATATATAAAGATCAAAAATATAATTTAATTGCATATTATTATGAAGGTGATGTATTAAAAGCTGGAATAGTAAAAGTAGGAAATAGAAATATTGGAAGTATTACAAGAAGTAGAATTACTTCAAATGACTATGAAATTAATTTTGAAAAATATGATGGAAATTGTAGAATTGATATAGAAAATGTTAGATTCTTTAATTCAAATGGAAATGATTATATATCTACAGTATTATCTGTGTATTTATCAGATGACAGTGGAGAAAGGAAAACAAATAATATAAGTAATATATATCTAGTTGAAAGAGGTACAAACAATGCAAGAGAATTATGGATGAAAAAGCTAGATAATAATAGAATTTATGCTGATATAAATATATCTGAATATGATAAAAATAAGAAATATTGTATAATGATTGGAAATCAATTTATTGATAATAAAAAATATTTTGAATCAGTAGCTGTATATAATTCAGATGACATAGGATCATCAAATTTTATTAAAGGTAAATATCATGGAGAAGAACTAAGTTTTGAAAAATTCAGATTTGAACATGGAATTTATGGAAAAAGCGAAAGAGGAAGAGATCTTGAATATTACAAACTTGGAAATGGTAACAATGTTGCATTCTTTACTTTTGAAATGCATGGATTTGAAGATAACTTTAATAATGATGGAGCAGTTTTAGTAAGGATAGCAGATGTATTAAAAGATAGGCTTATGTATGAAGATGATATACTTAATAAATGGACAATATATATATTTAAGTCAGTTAATCCAGATGGTGTTGCAGAAGGGTGGACAAGAAATGGACCTGGAAGAACAACAGTAAATAGCAGAATAGATTTAAATAGGCAATGGCAAATACCAGGACGTAGATATATAAGATATACTGATTCAAGAAATTATAATGGATCATCATCATTTATTGCACCTGAAGCTTATCACTTAAGAGATTTTATATTATCACATAAAAGTAATAATGGACAAAATATAACAGTAGATACACATGGTTGGTTAAATGGTACATATGGAGATTCATGGCTAGGATCTTTTTATAGGAATGAGTTTGGTATGTACAAGCATAATAATGGTTATGGAACTCAATATTATATTAATTGGGCAAAACATGTATTACCAAATAGCAGATCAGTACTTGTAGAATTACCAAATGTATGGAGTTATGGTGAAGCTATGGATAAGGGATATCCAGATACACATGCAAGAGCTACAATTAGAATGTTAAGAACTGTATAAAAAATATAAATAAAAATTATCTAAATAAAAAATATGTAAAAAAGCTATGATTTTAGTCATAGCTTCTTTACGTGTGTTTTTTTAATTGGCGGGAGCGGAAAGAATCGAACTCTCATCAAAGGTTTTGGAGACCCCTATTCTACCATTAAACTACGCTCCCAGTTTGCAATATAATAATATTAATACAGTAATTAAAAAAAGTCAAGAAAATTAATATAATATGTTATTTAAAGAGGTAAATGCAATTAAAAAATAAAAAACAGTAGAACTTGCATTTAGTCTTTTAAACCTTTATCAAAATTAAAAAGTGTATTAAAATATATTAAATCAGTCATTTTTGAAAAGATTAAAACTCAAATTAATAGGAGGCATATTTGGACAAAAAGAATAAACACTTAAGAGAAAATGAAAGATTGTACATTGACCTGCTTTTACGGCAAGGTTGTGATTTAAAGACTATCGCAATGGAGCTTGATAAAGCGCCTTCAACGATTTCACGTGAAATTAAAAATCATCGCATAAAGGGAAATGAAAAACATAAAGATTGTGATTTAATTAAAAGATTTCCGTACGTTTGCAATGGTTGTATTAAAAAACAAGGCTGTAGACGTACTAGATACTACTACAATCCAAGGAAAGCACAGCAAGAGTATAAATTCACTCTAAAGCATAGTAGAACTGGAATTGATATGACTATTGATGAAGTAGAGCATTGGAATGAAATTTTTGAAGATAAAATTGCTAAGAAGGCACAATCAACACTGCATATATTTAGTTCAATTAATTTTCCTAAAACAGTACAAACGTTCTACAACTATGTACATAAAGGTATATTTCCAAGTATAAACGTCGAAATGTTACCAAGGTTGTATAGCTTTAAACCTAGGAATAAAAAAGAAAGAAATACTAAGTATATCAATCAAAATAATCCAATCAAGGAAAATAGAACATACAAGCATTTCTTGAATTACATGGAAAAATATCCTGAAACTGATGTTGTACAAATGGATACTGTTGTTGGTAAGCAAGAAGATAAATATTGTTTCTTAACAATATATTTCTGCAATAGCAAGCTAATGCTAATATATAAAGTGTTACACTATAAAGCTATTGCTATTGTTGAAAAATTTAATGAACTAAAATCAATACTCACAACCGACGAATATAAAGCAATCTTTGATGTAATACTAACAGACAATGGTTGGGAATTCTCTAAGCCAGATGAAATTGAAATTGATAAAAATACTGGTGAAAAATTAACTAATATTTTTTTCTGTAATTCATACTCATCATATGAAAAAGGTGGAATAGAGCGTAACCATGAGTATATAAGGTATGTTTTGCCTAAGGGCATATCATTTGATATCGTTTCAGAAGCTTCTGTAAATAGGCTTATGAATAATATAAACAACACTATTAGGCCTAGCTTAGACTACAAGTCACCTTACGAGATATTCATTAAAGAATATGGTGAAACAATTGCAAATAAGCTAAATTTAAAATACATTACAAAAGAAAAAGTTGACCTATCTCCCAACATAATCAGATAGTCAACCCAACTTTAATTTAATAAAAAATGACTGATCATAAGTTGCATTTAGTCTTTTAAATTTTTTTTGCAACTTATTTTTGTCATGCATTTTTTTAACTTTTTCTATGATTATTATATACTTTTTAGAAAAAAATGCAACTAAAAAAGCTAAATTAGTTGCATTTACCAATATAAATTTAGCTTTTTATAAAAGTTGCATTTACCTTTTGAAGTAACCAAATTAATA
>CABTXJ010000083.1 GCA_902488785.1 uncultured Eubacteriales bacterium
ATTAACCAATTAAGAGAAAAAGTTGGAGGATATGGTAACCCTGAAGTTACACCAGGAGGAAGAGCACTTAAATTCTATTCATCAGTTAGAATAGATATTAGAAAAGGACAACAAATAGTAGATGGTGGAAAACCAATAGGTAACTTAACTAGAGTTAAAGTTGTTAAAAACAAAGTTGCACCACCATTTAAAGAAGTAGAAGTTGAAATGATATATGGTCAAGGTATATCAAGAATGGGAAGCTTAATAGACACTGCAATAGAATTTGATATTATTAACAAAGCAGGATCATGGTTTAGCTATGGTGAAGAAAAGATAGGACAAGGTAGAGAAAAGGTTAAAACATATCTAGATGAAAACCCAGATAAGGCAGAAGAAATCAAAAAGAAAGTTATGGACAAGGTAAAAGAGCTAACTGGATTTGATAAAGAAGAAGCTGGAAAAGAAGCAAAGGCTAAAGAAAAAGAAACTAAAAAAGATGCAAAAGAAAAAAAGGAAACAAAGTAATAATTAATAATGAATTTAGAAGAAGAATTGAGATATGATAATTTTAAAAGTAGGATCGTAAGAAACCTACTTTTAAGATTAAAAACTGAAAAAGAAGTTAGAGATAAGTATTCAAGATATGATGATAGTGACTTGTATTTAGAAAGAGCAATTGAAGAAATCAAAGAATGTGGATATATTGATGATGAAAAATATGCAAGATTATATATACAAGATGCAATAATATTAGAAAAAAGAAATTCAATATTTGAGCTTAAACAAAAACTTATACAAAAAGGAGTTTCATCAAATTATATATATCAAGCTATTTCTGAAAATGAAGAAGAGCTAAATGAGTTAGAACAAAAAGTTATTAAAAAGATATTATATAATAAGAGGAAAAAAGAAGAAGACAAGGTTATATCATACCTATATAGGAAAGGATTTAACACAAGAAATATACAAAATGCAGTAGCAGACTACAAATATGAAAGAGATAATGATAAGTAATGATAGAAAAAAGTATTAAATTAGAAGATAAGAAGTATAAGAATTATAATGTGTATAGGAAAAAGATTGAAAGCAATGTATACAATGTTAAAATAGACGACTTTGAAGGGCCATTAGATCTTTTATGTTTTCTTGTTAAAAACAAGAAGATGGATATATATAATATTAATATTGCAGAACTAATAGATGAATACTTAAATTATATTTCTGATATGAAAAAATTAAATCTAGAAATAGCATCAGAGTTTATTGTAATGACTACAAGCCTTTTAGTAATTAAGTCAAAAAAGCTACTTCCAAATAACAAGGAAGAAGTAGTAGAAGATGAAGAAGAGCTAATAGACAAGATAATTAGATATAAAAAATATAAGGAAGTATCTAAAGAACTTGGTAAAATGTATGAAGAAAATAGCTATAGGATGGCAAATACAAATTATGTACTTAATTTGCCTAAAAAAGAATTTGATGCAACAGAGGATGAATATGATTACATTGAACTTGCTAAAATATATAAGAGGGTGATATTAAATTACAAAGAAAAAGAAAATAAGAAAGAAAAAGATATAGAAAAGATTGCATTAAGAGAAAATGTATCAGTAAGAAGTAAGTTAAAAGAAATACTAATTATATTTAAGAAAAAGGCTACATTTGGTTTTAAGAAAGTATTTGGAAAACAAAGCAAGGGCGAAAATGTAGCGGCATTTTTAGCAGTACTTGAGATGTCTAACAAAAACAAGGTTACATTAAAACAAGATGGGTTATTTGAAGAAATTGAAGTTAAGAAAATAAAAAACAGATAGAAAAAATGGAAAATTACAAATTAAAAAATATAAAAAGATAATAATTAATATATAAATAATGTACAATTAAAAATTATAATATATAATAATATATGTAAATAAACATACATAAATACATTAAAATAAGATTACTTATATATAATATAATTAAAAGGAAGTAATTATTATGAAAGAAGTATATGAAAATGACCTACATATTATATATGTAGATAATGAAAAAGAATTAGGAAAATTAGTGGCAAGCGAAATAATAGAAGAGGTAATTAAAAAGCCAGATACTGTATTAGGACTTGCAACTGGATCATCTCCAATACCTGTATACAAGGAGCTAAGTAAGTTATATAAGGACAAGGCTGTAGACTTTTCAAAAGTTAGGTCATTTAACTTAGACGAATATGTTGGAATAAGCTATGACAATGAAAATAGTTATCACAAGTTTATGTATGATAACTTATTTGACAATATTAATATGGATGAAGAAAATATAAATATACCTGATCCAAAAGCAGATGATGAAAAAGAGTTAAAAGAAATATGCAGAAAATATGATGAAAAAATTAAAGAAACAGGAATAGATCTTCAAATACTTGGAATGGGTGTAAATGGTCATATTGCATTTAATGAACCTAACAATGTAATGGCAAATACTAGTATTGTTAAATTAAAAGAAGAAACAATAAAAGCTAATGCAAGATTTTTTGAAGATGAAAAAGATGTGCCAAGATATGCAATGTCTATGGGATTAAGGCAAATATTATCTAGCAAGAAGATAATTGCAATAATATCTGGAAAGAGTAAAAAGGATGCATTTGAAAGATTATTAAAACAAGAAACAGTAACAGATGAGTTTCCAATATCATTTTTAAAACTACATAATAATACAAAAATATATGTTTTAATATAATTTTAAGGAGAATTATGGAAAATAATAATCAATACAGAAATAATATTAATAGAAATAATAATAGAAAATATAATAGCTATGAAAACACAAGAATATTAATTACAATAGCAACAATAATAATGTTACTTATTATATTCAAAAAAGATGGAATGAGCGTATTATATTCAATACCAGCACTTTTAATAGCACTATCTGTTCATGAAGCAGCACACGCATTTGTAGCAAATAAGTATGGGGATAATACAAGTAAGGGTAGAATAAGTTTAAATCCATTTAAACATATTGATATGTTAGGACTTTTATCACTTTTAACTATAGGTGTTGGATGGGGGAAACCTGTAAGTATTGATCCTAGAAATTTTAGCGGATCTAAAAAAAGGATGGACCAAATAGAAGCTAAAGTAGCATTTGCAGGACCACTTTCAAATATCTTAACAGCATTAATTTTTTCATTAATAATGGTACTTTGTATAAAAATGGGTGCAATAACAGATACTATATATGCAATATTATTTCAAATAGTTGTTACAAATATTGGTCTTGGATTATTTAATTTGATACCAATACCACCTATGGATGGATATAAGATATTTAGGCCACTACTTTCAGAAAATATAAAAACATTTTTAGATAAAAATGAAGAAATAATAGGATTTATATGGATATTAATAATCGCATCAGGAGTTAATCTAAATTTTATATCTATAGGTATAAAATCAATTAGTACATTTATGTTTAAACTTTGGCTCACTATATTTGGCGTAGTATAAAAAATGGGATAAGTATTGCAAAATATGTAAGATCGGAAGAGCACAC
>CABTXJ010000084.1 GCA_902488785.1 uncultured Eubacteriales bacterium
ATAATAATACTAATAATAATGATATTAATTTAAATACAAATATATTAATAAACTTCTATATTATTGATGGAAAAGATATTAAGATAGATAAGGTCGAAAATGATGTTGTTACAAAAACTATAGAAGTATATACAGATAAAAAGAATAAAAAAACACAAGAGATAATATATGGATATGTGCAAAATGGAAGACAAATAAAGTATAAGATATCTAAAACAGAAGATAATGGCTCAATATATAATCATATAGAAATGCAAGATATAGTTTCAGATAAGGTAATAAATTCAGTAAATGCAGAATTAGTAAGAAACCAAAATATAGATGCAGCAAATCATAATATTACATATAAAATAACAAAAAGTTTTGGAAATAGAATTAAAGGAAGTAATATTAACAAAAATATAAAATTCACTGATAATATTGAAGTAGGAACAAAAAATCAAATAATAAAATTAAATGATTTAGACCAAAATGCATTTAGTAATTTAATGATAAATACAATTTATCCACAAATTACAAAAGTTACTAGCGAAAAAATATTACAAATGGAAAACTTGCTTTCAGTAACAAAAGAAAATCAAATAACAGGAAAAGAAACAGAACCTGTAACAAATCAAAGTGCACAAAATAATCAAGATGTACAAAACACACAAGAAAATTTAAATAATCAAAATCAAAAACAAAGCATAAATCGAAATCAAAATAATAATGTAAACATGAATAATTAACACGAACAATTCCGGCAAAAGAAATAGGAGAAATTATGAATATAACAGATGAAGCAATAAAATTAATGGAAATAGCAAAAGAAGATATAGCAAAAGTAAAAACAATTCCAGAATTAAATGAAGTAAAAAGTAAATATATTGGAAAAAAAGGTAATATTAATGCTCTTTTAAAAGAAATGAAAGATATAGCAAAAGAAAAGAGAAAAGAAGTTGGAAGCAAGATTAATATTGCAAAAGAGGAAGTTGAAAAAATAGTATCTAAAAGATTAAAAGAAATAGAAAATGAAATGTTAAATAGCAGATTTGAAAATGAAAAAATAGATATTACACTTCCTGTAGATGATAGTATTGGTTCAATACACCCAATTGAAAAAATAATTGAAGAACAAATAGCTATATTTAAAGAAATGGGATATGAAATTAAAGATGGACCAGAAATAGAATATACAGAATATATATTTGATATGTTAAATACTCCAAAAGATCACCCTGCAAGAGAACTTCAAGATACATTCTATATATCTGATGACATGGTTTTAAGAAGCCAAACTTCATCAATTCAAATTAGAAAAATGTTAGAAGAAGCTAAAACTAAATTAAATAATGGAAATATTAAAATGATATGCCCAGGAAAGGTATATAGATCTGATTCTGTAGATAAGACACATTCTCCTGTATTTCATCAAATGGAAGGATTAGTAGTTGGTAAAAATGTTACTATGTCAGATCTTAAAGGAACATTAGAAGTTTTTGTTAAAAAAGCATTAGGTGAAGATACTAAATTAAGATTTAGACCACATCATTTCCCATACACAGAGCCTTCTGCAGAAGTTGACGTTTCATGCTTTGTATGTCACGGAAAAGGTTGTTCTGTATGCAAAGGGGAAGGATATATAGAATTATTAGGATGTGGTATGGTACATCCTAAGGTACTAGAAAATTGTGGAATTGACTCAGAAAAATATTCTGGATTTGCATTCGGATGTGGAATGGAAAGAATTGCAATGGCTAAATATGGTATAGAAGACATGAGATTACTTTATGAAAATGATGTAAGATTTTTAAATCAATTTAAGTAATAATAAGTAATAACAAAAAAGAAAATAAGATTAAATTAAATAAAATTAAAGAAAAGAAAATTAAATTAAATTAATAATATAATTAAAATAAAAATAATAGTAAAGATAAAAATAAGAAAGAAGGAAATTATGAAAGCTAGCTTAAAATGGCTTAATGAATATGTTAAATGTGATGATAAATCAAAAGAAGAATTAGAAAAAACATTTACATTAACTGGAACTAAAGTTGAAACAATAGACATGCTATATAATGTAACAGGTGTAGTAATTGGGAAAATAGTTAAAATAGTTAAACATCCAAATGCTGATTCTTTGGTTATATGTGATGTAGATATTAAGAGTAGTCATGTGCAAATAATAACAGCAGCAAAAAATGTATTTGAAGGAGCAATCATTCCTGTATCATTAGATGGAGCAAAACTTGCAAATGGAATTAATATTAAAAATAGTAAGTTAAGAGGTGTTGAATCACAAGGAATGATGTGTTCAACAGAAGAATTAGGATTACCTTCTAACTTTTTGGGCCAAGAAAAAGAAGAAGGAATATTAATATTACCTGAAGAATTAGAAAAACATCTAGGTGAAGATATATATGATGCATTAAATTTAAATGATGTTGTATTTGACTTTGAGATAACACCAAATAGGCAAGACTGCCAAGGAGTTATGGGAATTGCAAGAGAATTATCTGTAGGACTTAATAGAAAATTTAATGATAATTTAGATACTAAATTTGAAGAATTTGAAAAAGTTTCTGATCTAGGTGGAATAAAAGTTAAAGTAGAAACAGAAAAATGCAATAGGTATATGTTATATAGAGCAGATAATGTAATAATACAAAATTCAGAAGAAGACATAGCTAAAAAATTATCTGTATATGGCATGACAGCTAAAAATAATATAGTAGATATAACAAATTATGTATTATTAGAATTTGGACAACCAATACATGCATTTGACTTAGATAAAATAGAAGGTGATATTTGTGTAAGAGAAGCAAAAGATGGTGAAGTATTAGAATTACTAGATGATGAAGAAGTTACACTAAAAGCAGGAGATGTTGTAATTGCAGATAGTAAAAAAGTTTTAGCATTAGCTGGAATAATGGGCGGAAAATATTCTGGAATAACAAAAGATACTAAAAATGTTGTGTTTGAAATTGCAAATTTTGAAAGAAAACCATTAAGAGATACTGCAAGAAGACTTCAAATATCATCAGACAGTTTAGCAAGATTTGAAAAGAAATTACCAATAACATTTACTGAATATGCAGTATGTAGGATATATGAATTACTAAAAGAAGAAAATGTAATAGAAGAAACAAAAGAAAACACACTTAAAAAAGAATTAATTGACATAGTAACTTGTGAAAATGTAGAAAATAATTGGGTAAAATTAGATGATGAAAAGATTTGTAAAAGATTAGGTGTTGAAATATCTAAAGATTTTATGCTAGATATATTAAAAAAACTAGATTTTGATATATCTGAAGATGAAAGTATGGTAAGAGCTCCAAAATATAGGAGTGATATTGAAAGAGTAGAAGACCTATCTGAAGAAGTAATTAGATTCTATGGATATGATAATCTAAACGCAACATTACCAAGTATATATATTAAAAATAAGGATGAAGAAAAAGAATTAAACATAGTAGAAGATATTAAAAA
>CABTXJ010000085.1 GCA_902488785.1 uncultured Eubacteriales bacterium
AGAATTTTTTAAATAATGAAAGCTAAGATTTAATCTTGGCTTTTATTATTTTAGGACATTTTCTCTTGTTAATAATTAGGACTTTATCACTTATTATATAAATAATATAATTACAACCTAATATTTTAATACACTATTTTTTTATACAAATATAATATATAATATATATATTAGAAAAGAGGAATAAAAAATAATATGAAAGAATTTAAAATACTTGCAGTAGGAGATATAGTTGGAACTTGCGGAATATATGCATTAGAAAAGAAATTAGATAAGATCATTGAAGATAATAACATAGATTTTGTAATAGCAAATGGTGAAAATGCAGCAATGGGATCAGGCTTAGATAAAAGAAGTTATGAAAGATTAAAAAAACTAAATATTGACTGTATAACTATGGGTAACCATACATGGGGTAAAAAAGAAATATTTGATTTTATAGATGGTAGTAATATTATAAGACCATATAATTTACCTAAAAACATACCTGGAAAAGGATATATGATATTTGAAAAAGAAGGAAAGAAAATAGCAGTAGTAAATATGATAGGAAGAGTAGCAATTAATGTATTATCAGATAATCCTTTTTTAGTTATGGAAAAATTATTAAATAAACTAAAAGAAGTAGACTATATTATAGTAGATTTTCATGGTGAAGCAACAGCAGAAAAAATAGCATTTGCAAGATACTTTGATGGTAAGATATCTGCAATATTTGGAACACATACACATGTACAAACAGCAGATAATGAAATATTAGAAAAAAATACAGGATACATAACAGATATTGGAATGACAGGAAGTCAATCAGGTGTAATAGGTATGCAAAAAGAAGTTGCATACAAAAGATTTATTAAAACACTACCAGAAAGATATAGCTTAGCACCAGATGATAAAAATTATATAATGGGGGCTATATATACATTTGATGAAGATAGCAAAAAGTGTATAGATGTTTCAAGACTTCAATATGATATTAGAAAAAATAAGTATATAGTGAGGTAATAATGGAAAATAATTATTTTAAATATTTTTTTAGTGCATTTATAGTAGTTATAATAATACTTACAGGATATTACATAGCAAAAACAAGTAAGATAAAAGCAGATAATCAAACAATGGTAAAAAAAGAAGAACAACTTTCACCAATACAAAATGACCTAAGACTTGGAGTTGCAGAACTTGATACAATGAATCCAATATTTAGTAATAATAGGAATGTATATGAATACTCAAAACTATTTTATAGTTTTTTAGTAAGATTAGATGCAGGATATAATTTGAAATATGACTTAGTAAAAGATATAACAAAATTAGATGATTTAAATTATGAGATAATAATAAGAAATGATGCAACTTGGCAAAACAATAGCGGCAAGGTTACAGTTAAGGATGTAAAATTTACTATAGAACAAATAAACAATAATAAGTCATTATATAATTCTAATATAGAAAATATAGAGGCTATAACTGTAAAAGATGATTATACAATGGTATTAAAACTTAAAAAACCACAAGCATTTTTTGAATATACTTTAACATTCCCTATAATGAAAGAAGTAGATTCAGAATTTTTCAAAAACAAAGAGCAATATCCAGTACCAGTAACTTCTGGTAAATACATATACAAAGAAAGTGTAAACAATACTGCAATATATGAAGCAAATACAAATTACTATGAAAAGTTTGAACCTAGTATAAAAAATATAATAGTAACACACTATAATTCAATGGGAGAATTATATAATAGTTTTAAATCAGGTAATATTGATTTAATAACAACAAATGAAACAAATATAGAACAATATATTGGTAAAAATGGTTATCAACTAGTTGGTATAAAGGATATGAATTTTACATTTTTAGCAATAAATAATGAAAGAAATAATAATGCAGATGTAAAAAGAGGCATAAGCAAGATGATTGCATTTGATAGAATACTAGAAGCATTATATGGAAACTATATTAGATCAACTTACCCATTAGACTATGGATCACATTTGTATAAAAATATTGCACTAAATGTAGGAGATATTAGAAAATTAGATACAAGTGTGCCTGAAGCAAAAGCACTTTTCCAAAAAAGTAATTTTAAAGGACCAATCAAAATCCTTACAAACCAAGATAATGAAATGCAAAATATAATCGCTACAGAAATATCAAAACAATTAAATGAAAATGGTATATCTGTAATTATTGAAAAAGTAGGAAAAGATAATTACTACAATAGGATAAATGAAAAGAACTATGACTATGCAATAGTTACATTAAAAACATCAATGACACCAAATTTAGATAGGTTCCTAGGTGAAGGAAATATATTAAATTATAATAATGAAGAAGTAAGAAAATTATTAAATGAAGCAAAGCAAGAAAAGCTAAATGAAAATACAAAAACTAAATTAGAAGAAATATATAATAATGTAGAAAATATATATTTAAATGATATGCCATTTATTGGTATAGTAAGGAATACAAAAAGTGTAATACTAAATACCGGTGTTACTACAGATGGTAACTTAAATATATTTGATATGTTCCAAAACATAGAAAAGTGGTATAGAAGATAGTTAAAATATTATTTTAATTATCCTTTGAAAAAATGAATATTAAGTGGTATATTGTCTATAGAAAATTGAACAAAAATATATTAAAAAAAAGAAACAACTAAAAATCAAAAAGCAAAAAGTAAAAAAGTATTAGAAATATATAACTAAACAAAAAAATATATACAAAAATATATGACAAAAACAAAAGAAAAAGAAAATGCGAAAGCAAAAACTAAACAAAAGAATAAAATAATATTAAATATATAGTAATATATATTAGAAAGAGGAAGAAATGGCAAAAAAGAAAAATGCAGATGAATTAGAAGTATTAAAAAAGGAAGATACATCTGGAAGAAAGAAAGCTTTAGAAAAGGCACTTGCAGACATTGAATCAGATTATGGAAAAGGTGCAATAATGAGACTTGGAAATTACAAAATGGAAGATGTTGATGTAATTTCTACAGGAGCTATAGGTATTGACTTAGCATTAGGAGTAGGTGGAGTACCTAAGGGAAGAATAATAGAAATATATGGACCAGAATCATCTGGTAAAACAACACTTACACTACAAATAATTGCAGAAGCACAAAAAGCAGGAGGAGAAACAGCATTTATTGACGCAGAACATGCACTAGATCCAATATATGCAAAGAAATTAGGAGTAGATATTGATAGACTTTTAGTTTCACAACCAAACAATGGTGAAGAAGCAATGGAAATTACTGAAAAACTAATTAGAAGCTCTGCAATAGACTTAGTTGTAGTAGACTCAGTTGCAGCACTTGTACCACAAGCAGAAATAGAAGGTAATATGGGTGATACTCATGTAGCACTTCAAGCAAGACTTATGTCACA
>CABTXJ010000086.1 GCA_902488785.1 uncultured Eubacteriales bacterium
AAAAATATGAGGATAAAATAGAAGAATTAAAAAAATATATTGGAGATTATTACAACTTAAGAAATAATATACAAAAAATTGTTGTGCCAAAAGTATTTTTTATTAAAAATGGTATGATACAGTATGTGCATGAATACACTACACCAGATCACAATGCAAAAGAAAGAAAAATGACAGAAGAAGAAAAAGAAAAAGTAAGAAATTCTTTAGATGAAGGGTTTAAAAGAATAACATCAGATAAAAACTACAATTTCAAAAGAAATAAAATATATAAATAATAAATTCTAAACTTAATATTTATTGTTATAGGAATAACAAAAAAGAGTACAATATAAAGTACTCTTTTTTAATTACATGCTTTTATTATATTTTCTGTGTCATAGTTATACTTAATTTCTAATTTATTATTTTTAAGTATATACATATTACTCTGTTCTTCTCTTTTTGCAACTTCTAAGCCTATTTTTTTATGTTTTTTTGCATTTTTTAATACATTATATATATTGTCATATGCAATATATTCAGTATTATTTTCTTTGCTTAAATGTCCTAATATTATTTGCTTAATATTTGTATCTAAAAGCATTTCTACAATTTCTTTTGTCTTATTATTTGATAAGTGTCCATAAGGGCCTGCTATCCTTTGTTTTAAATAATATGGATATCTTGACACTCTTAATATATTTTCTTCATAATTAGATTCTAAAAGCAGTATATCGCTACCTTTAATATTTTCTAATATATAGTCATTATAATTTCCTATATCTGTAGCAATAGTTATCTTTTTATTTTCACAGTCAAAAAACGAAAATGCTGATGGATCTGCTGCATCATGTGGTATTTTTATACTCTTAATTTCTATATTTTTAAATTTAAACTTACTTCCTGTTTTAAATGTTATTATATTTTCTTTTTTTATATTCTCTAGTTGTTCTTCCATCATAATATATGTGCCTTCACTTATAACTATTTTTATATCATATTTTTTTGATAACATTTTAAGTGATTGTACATGATCTTTATGTTCGTGTGTAACAATAATTGCTTCAATATTTTTAATATCTTCACCTATAGTTTTTAATCCTTCAATTATTTTTTTACCACTTTTACCCGAATCCACTAAAGTCTTTACTCCATCAATTTCAAGAAAATATGAATTTCCGGAACTGCCACTATATAGCGAACAAAATTTAATCATTTGATTGCACTCTTTCTATATTTGATCCTAGGTTTCTAAATTTTTGATCTAACTTCTCATATCCTCTATCAATATGTTGTATTTCTGTAACTTCTGTAGTTCCTTCTGCTATATTTCCTGCTATTATTAAAGCAGCTCCAGCTCTTAGATCTGGTGCCACAACTTCTGCACCATGCAACTTGGAATTACCTTCAAAGTGTGCTGTTTGATCTTTAATACTTGCCTTTACACCCATTTTATTAAGTTCATCAATATATTTAAATCTACCTTCCCATATTTTTTCTGTTATACTACCTTTTCCTTCTGCTATACTAAGTAGAACTCCAAATTGTGACTGAATATCTGTTGCAAATCCTGGGTGTGGCATTGTCTCAACATCTGTTCCTTTTATTTTATTTTCTATACTTTTAACATACACAAAATCATTACCTATTTCTAAATTAGCTCCCATATTTTTTAAAGTATCAATAAGCACTTTTTGATCTTCAGGTATACAATTTGAAACTTTTACATTTCCATTTGTTGCTACAGCTGCTATTATAAATGTTGATGCTTCTATTTGGTCAGGAACAATAGAAAATGTTATGTCACCTTTAAGTTCTGTTACTCCTTCTATTTCAATTGTTTTAGTTCCAATTCCTTTTATCTTAGCTCCAGCCTTATTTAGAAAATTGCACAAATCAACTACATGTGGTTCTTCTGCAGCATTCCTAATTATAGTTTTACCTTCTGCATATATTGATGCAAGTATTGTATTCATAGTCGCACCTACTGAAACCTTTTTCATTGCTATTTCTGTTCCAAATAATTTATCTGCCTTTGCTTCTACATATTCTTTAGTATATACAACTTCTGCTCCTAAATCTTCAAATGCTTTTAAATGCATGTCTATAGGTCTTTTTCCAATCTTGCACCCTCCTGGCATTGCAACTTTTGCATATTTAAACTTAGATAACAATGCACCTATTAAATAATATGAAGCTCTAAATGCTTTTACATTATCTGATAGTGCAACTTCACTTTTAATATTTCTTGCATCTATTTTTACCTTGTTTTCATTAATTAATTCAACTTTAGCACCAAGTTCTTCAAGTATTTTATAATATTTTCTTATGTCACTAATATTAGGAATATTTTCTAACGTACATACTCCATCTATCAAAATACAAGCTGGAACTATTGCAAGTGCTGCATTTTTAGCTCCACTTATTTTTACTTCCCCTTCAAGCTTAGTAGGGCCTTTTATTATATATTTATCCATATTTTCTCCAAGTATTATTCAATTATTTATACATTCTCAATATATCACTTGGGGTTTTCTTTTTCAACAAATAATAAACTTATATATTATACATAATTTTAATAAAGTTGACATAACTAGGAAATATCGCTATAATATAAGTATAGTATTTATTTATTCTCATTTTACTTAAATACATACTAGAATATAAAAAAATTTTTGGAGGATATTAAAATGACAAAAGTAGTTGCAAAGTATAACGGAAATAGTGTAGTATTAGAACCTAAAATGTCTTACATGGGCGTATCTTTTAATTTACCAATAGTTGGTAAAAAATTTAAAGTTATGGCCTTTAAACAAGACCGAAATGGTAAAATATTCCTAGATAAAGTTATTACATCTGAAGTAATGAAAGTTAAAAAATGGACAGAAGGCATATACATAGTGTATACTCGATTCAGTTATTATATAACAAAAGTTATAAATAAATCTGAAGATAATGTACATTTTGCTCTAATTGATGATATTCCAGTAGAAGGTAAACAACTTTCTTGTTTAAGAATAATATTTGAAAGTAATACTTTAAAATATGTAAAAATTCTTGATACAGAAGTTGTTAAAGCTGAATACAAAACTGGCCTTTATAGGATCAAGACATTGGATAATACCTATGTCGCTTTCCCAACATTTTAGTTATTTTAAAAGCTCTTACTTTTGTAAGAGTTTTTTCATTGAAGGTATTGACTTTATTTTGCTTTTTTGATATATTTAATTATGTTATGGAGAGGTGGCCGAGTGGTTGAAGGCACCAGTCTTGAAAATTGGCATAGCGTTCCGCGCTATCGTGGGTTCGAATCCCACCC
>CABTXJ010000087.1 GCA_902488785.1 uncultured Eubacteriales bacterium
AAAATAGTTGATCTTTGGAATAAAAAAGAAAACGTAGGAAAATATGATGTAGAAATTAGTAATTCTAAAATACAAGCTACAAATGATATAATTGTAAAATTAAATAATTTTAAATTGTTTATGGCAAATGGAAAAACAGAATACTTATCTGGAATTATAAATATAAAAAATGCAAAAGGTAATGTTAAAATAATATTTTATGGTCCTAATGGAAAAACAGCAGATGTATGGGCAATGAAAATAGATGACGAAAATTACTATTTTGATAAAGCAATAGGCGGATTTGAAAAAGGTATAACATACCAATTAGTAGTAGAAGCAGAAAATGGAGCTAAAAAAGTAGAATTAAAAGATGCTAACACAAAAATTGGAAATTATAATGTAATAATTACAGATTCAAAATTAATTTCTAAGTAGTAATTACATGACAAAACAATAATTGTATGATAATATTAAAGTTGAAGAATAGTTAGTAATAGTTTGATAATAATTTATTAAATTATATGTATAATTGTTAAAATAGGAATGGAGGAAACTTAAATGCATGTACTTTTACCAGATAAATTCCATTTTAAAAAATCTAGGAACATGATATATGATGATAATCTTATTATAGCATCAGATATAAAATTTAGATATTTAATGTATTCATTAACATTTGCAATACACAAAAATAGGTGTTTCTATTGTGGCAAAAAGATAAAAAACAATAGAGGAAAAACAATAGATCATGTAATACCAAGGACATTAGGAGGAATAACAGTAACCAATAATTTGGTACCAGCATGTGATATATGTAATTCAAAAAAAGGATTTATGACTATTTCACAATTTCAACTATGGAGTGATATGAACTTTAGTGATAAAAAAGAGTATGAAAAAATATTAAGAAATAGGGTTGAAAAAATACATCAAACTAAAGGTTTTGATCTTCCAGAAAGTTGGATAGAATATGCAAATATATCTGATATTGATGCTATAGAAGAATATGCATATGAAAAGGGCAAGAAATATGAAAAAGCAAAAATTTTTTATGAAACTTATGGATTGCTACCAAAACCAATTGTAGTAGACAAAAATTATAATATATTAGAAAGTAGGAGTGTATATTTAGTGGCCAAGGATGTTGGAATAAAAAATATACCAATAGTTAGGTGCGAAAACATAATAACACTAAAAAAGCCAAAGGGAAAAGCTATTTAACAATTATACAAAACTAAGAAGAGCAAAAGCTCTTCTTTTTAAATACACATATACGAACAAAAAAGGCGAGGGTAAAGATTAAATGTTTAATATAATATGTATAAAAAAAGTAAAAAAACTAGAAATAATAAAAAAACTTTAATAATATATATATAATAGGTTAAAATATAGGAGATGTGATATGAGAAAATATGATAAAAATGCAAAAGAAAAGAAAGTACCAGTTGCTTTAATAATAACAATTGCTATTGCTTTGATATTAGCTATAATATGTATACCAATTATAAGAAAAAATGCAAATAAGAAGTTAGTACAAAACAATAAACAAAATGAGGAAAAACAAAAAGAAGAAAAAGAAAAAAATGAAGAAAATAATAATGAACCAGAAATGTATCTTGAATCAAGAAAAGTTGAAGAAAAATTTGAAAACAAAGAAAATATGATTAAAGAAGAAAGCTTGAAAAAATATGGATATAAAAATGAAAATACAATATTACGTGTATTAAGTAATGAAAATGGTATTGAAGAATTAATATTTAAATTAAAAAATGTTGATAAAATAATGATTGTAGAGCAGGAAGTAAATAAAAAAGGTGATTTAGTAGATGGAAAAGTAAAAGAAACTATAGACGCAAAAGGGAAAGATCATTTAATACTATATGCATTATTACCAGAAAATGCACCAAATACAAAAATAGTTGCTGTTGGAAAAAATGATAAAAAATTAGAAATTCCATTAAAAATAAATTCTCAAAAAGAAGAGTAAAATTAAAAAATATATAAATAATAATACTATAGTAATATAGTGGAGGTACAAATGAAAATACAAAGTATAGATATTAAGGATAATAATAATTATAGAGCGATAACCGTTGAAGATCAAAGAAGAAAAGATAATATAATGACAATGATTGTTGTTGCAGTATTATTGCTAATGTCATCAATATTAATTAAAAATATGCTAAGAGGTGGAGCATTATATAATTATTTAACAAAACCAAAATTTGCTCCAAATTTTTCGGTTGCATTTAGGATTTTAAATATATTATATGTATTATTAGCAACATCATGGGCTTTAATGTTATTTAGAACTAAAAAGAAAATTAAAAATAAAACAAAAATACTATTTCTAATAAATACTATATTTTCGCTTTTAGTACCATTTATATATTTTACAATAAGAGCTAGGATAATAGGTGTAATATTATTATCATTACATGCAATATTCACATCATATATGATAACAGACAATTACAAAGTTAAACATGTAGCAGGATTATTACAAATACCATATTTACTATATTTAGTATTTATGACTTATATATTAATGTATGCAAAAGTAATTGCATAATATATATATAAAATAATATAAAATTATATAAGAATATAAGAAGAAAATGTAGATAGAAGTCTACATTTTTTTATTTATTATGATAAAATAAAAAAGAGGATAAAAAGAGAAAACAAAATATACGAACAAAAAAGGCAAAAAAGTAAAAAGGAAAAATTATGAGATATAAGAAATATGAAAAATTTGAAAAAATGAATGCAATATACACAACATATGAAAATAACTATTCTAAAAATAATGTAAAATTAAAAGAAGAATTCTTAAAATTAAATAAAATTATACTTAAACACACAGAAATCAAAAGAAACAAAATAAATATGTATAAAGTAGCACTAGAACATAAAGACAAGATAATTGATATAGATAAATTAGCAAAAGACGATTTTAATAAAATAATATTAGATGATAATACAACACTATATGAAGTAAAAGAAGATGCGGATGCATTAATTACAAAAAATAATGATAATATATTAGTGATGGCTGTTGCAGACTGTATGTGTATATATATAGTTGATGAAACAAAAGGTGTCTACTCATTAGTGCACAGTGGTTGGAAAGGCACACTATTAAATATATTACCTAAAACAATTGAAAAGATGAACAAAGAGTATGATTGCAATTACAAAGACATAAAGTTAATAATATCACCACATATACTTGAACAATCATTTGAGATTTCTGATGATGTATTAGATCAATTTGAAAAATATATTGAAACTGAAAATA
>CABTXJ010000088.1 GCA_902488785.1 uncultured Eubacteriales bacterium
CACCATGTGGATGGTCTACTGGGTTCATTACTGATCCTCTAACTGTTGGTCTGAATCCCATATGTCTTTTTATTCCAGCTTTACCAATTTTTACATTTTCGTGATCAGAATTTCCTAGTCTTCCTATTGTTGCTCTACATTCTTGTAGAATTAATCTCATTTCTCCTGAAGGCATTTTAATATGTGCATATTTTCCTTCTTTAGCCATAAGTTGTGCACTATTTCCTGCAGCTTTAGCTATTTTTCCACCTTGTCCTGGATTTAATTCAACATTGTGGATTAATGTACCAACTGGTATATTTCCAAGTTTCATTGTGTTTCCAGGTTTAACATCTGTTAAATCAGCTGATATAACTTTATCTCCATCTGTTAATCCTTTTGGTGCTAATATATATGCTCTTTCACCATCTTCATATTCTATTAATGCTATGTTTGCAGTTCTATTTGGATCATATTCTATACCAATTACTACTGCTTCCATATTATCTTTATTTCTTTTAAAATCTATTACTCTATATTTTTTTCTATTTCCACCGCCTCTGTGACGAACAGTTATTCTACCATATGAGTTTCTTCCAGCAGTCTTATTTTTTGTTTGTAATAATTTCTTTTCTGGAGTCTTTTTAGTTATTTCACTAAAATCTAAAGTAGTCATTGCTCTTCTAGCTGGTGTTGTTGGTTTATAATGTTTTACTCCCATTTTACTTTTCTCTCTTTCATTTATTTTCCTAGTTTTTAATTCTAGATACTCTTATATTATTTTTTTAATAATTTTAAAATTAATTTTAATTTTAATTAATTCAATCTTTTCTTTAGTTGTAATTTAAGCTCTAACTCTTAAATTTTATCTTTATTTTTAATTATATATTATACACCTGAAAATCCTTCGATTTCTGTATTATATTTTCTAAGTGTCTTTTTAGTTTTACCTTTTTCAACTAAATATTCATCTTCTTTTGGATCTAAATCTATAGTTATTATAGCTTTTTTAAATTTAGAAGTTTTTCCTTTTCTACCTCTATATCCTTTTACTTTTCCGTCATAATTCATAGTATTAACACTAAGAACTTTAACATTGAATAATTCTTCTATTGCTTTTGCTATTTGTACTTTTGTAGCTTTAGTATCAACTTTGAATGTATATTTTCCTTCTTCTACATCAATTATAGATTTTTCAGTTATTATAGGTTTTAATATAATTTCTTCTGCTATCATTATCCTAATACCTCCTCTAACTTTTTCATTGCAGCTTCTGTTGCAACTATTTGCTTATTATCTAACAATTGATAAGCATTTGTCATTCCAACATATGATACGTTTAACTTATTGATATTTTTTGCTGCTCTATATATTTCATTATTATTTTCTTCTAAAAGTAATAATGTTTTTCCTTCAACTTTTAAGTTGTTTAAAATTGTAGCAACTTCTTTAGTTTTCATTTCTTTTAATTTAATTTCATCTACTACTATTATATTCTTTTCTGCTATCTTATTTGAAAGAATCATTTTAATAGCATTTTGTTTTTCTTTCTTATTAACTCTATAGTTATATGATCTTGGTTTTGGTCCTAATGCGATTCCACCTTTAATCCATATTGGTGATCTTGTACTTCCATGTCTTGCTCTACCAGTTCCTTTTTGTCTCCAAGGTTTCTTTCCGCCACCACTAACTTCTGATCTAGTTTTAGTACTTTGTGTACCTTGTCTTTGGTTAGCTAAATAATTTACTATTACAGAATGTACTAATGTTTCATTGAATTCTACATTAAATATTTCATCATTTAGTTTTAAAGTACTAACTTTCTTTCCTTGTATATTTAATACGTCTATACTAGGCATCTTAACCTCCTCTTAATTTATGCTTTTATTTTTACTATTGAACCTTTAGGTCCAGGTATACTACCTTTTACTAAGATTACATTTTTATCATTATCTACTGATACAATTTCTAAGTTTTTGATTGTTCTAGTTACACTACCCATATGTCCTGGTAATTTTTTACCTTTAACAACTCTTGATGGTGTAGCTGATGCTCCCATTGATCCTGGTCTTCTATGATATCTAGAACCGTGTGTTGTAGGTCCTCTTTGTTGACCGTGTCTTTTAATAACACCTTGGAATCCTTTTCCTTTAGTTGTACCTTGAACAGCTACTATATCACCTTTTTCAAATACGTCTGCTCCTAATTTTTGTCCAACTTCATATTTTTTAGTATCATTTAATCTAAATTCTTTTAAATATTTTACATTTTCAATTTTAAATTTTTCTAGATGTCCTTTTTTAGGTTTATTTAAATGTTTATCTTTAACATCTCCAAATCCTAATTGTATTGAATCGTATCCATCGATTTCTTTTGTTTTTATTTGCACAACTATATTTGGTGCAACTTCGATTACTGTTACAGGTATTGCTTTTGCATTTTCATCAAATACTTGTGTCATACCTATCTTTTTTCCTATTAATCCTTTATTCACTTTCTTTCCTCCTAACTATTGGCTTAAAATTTCTTTTAGGCTTGGTTATTTCTATAGCTTAATTTCTATATCAACACCTGCTGGTAACTCTAATTTTTCAAGAGTATTTACAGTATTTTGTGTTGGATAAAGAATATCTATAACTCTTTTGTGTGTTCTAATTTCAAATTGTTCTCTTGAATCTTTATGTTTATGTGGAGAACGAATTACTGTTACAACCTCTTTTTTTGTTGGTAGTGGTATTGGTCCAGATACTTGAGCTCCAGTTTTTTTAGCAGTGTCTACTATTTTTTCAGCAGATTGATCTAAAATAACACTATCATATGCTTTTAATCTGATTCTTATTTTATCACTTCCATTTTTTATTGTTGCCATATTACCTCCTATAATTTTTGTTTTTGTCTAGCAACAAGTGAATAACCATACCCGGGTGTTCTATTTGTTTTCCTTTAAAAACTCCAAGCAACGGCTTGGATAAGTATGATATTCATATCTTATCGTCTGGTCTTTGCCATGACTTCTCCATAAGAGTTCCCTACATCTTTGTGTAGCCACATCTTACTTCAACGCTTGACTTTAATCAGTATAACATGCTTTTATATATACGTCAATAGGATATTAGTAATTTCTTTTAAATTTTCATTACATTTTTTTATATTGCCTTATTATATTATTCAAACAAAATAGTATAATAATTATAATAATATATTTAAAATATATAATATATGAATCAACTATTTATGAAATAAATGAATGAATGAAATCAATCGAGTAGGAGGTAAATGATTATTTCATTTACCGA
>CABTXJ010000089.1 GCA_902488785.1 uncultured Eubacteriales bacterium
CATGCCGAGCACACTAAAAAGATAACTGAATTCATTCAGTTATCTCTTCATAAATTATTTATATAGATTAATTATTATTTTCAATTATTTCTTACTTATAACTTTTTTAGTATATACAATAGCTAACATTGTAATTAGTGAAAGCATTAACAAACTTCCTGCTCCTGCATGTGGTATCTTGTTATTGCTTGTATTTTTAGAACTATTTTTCTTATTAGAATTTCTTACTATATTATTTCTTTCAACTACTTTTTCATTACTATTATTGCTATTATTAGTAATATTATAATTCTTGTTTTCTTCTTTTTGTGTATTCTTTTCTTTTAATTTTTCTTCTAGTTTTTCTTTTTCTTTACGTATTTCTTCTTTTTCTCTTTCTACTTTTTCAAGTTTCTTTTTAAGCAATTCTTTTTCTTTTAGTTCTTCTTCATTTAGCTTATTTTTTTCTTCTAGTTCCTTATTTCTTTTTTCTAATTCTTCCTTTTCTTCTTCTATCTTTTTATTCTTTTCCTCTAATTCCTTTATTTTCTCTTCTAATTCTTTATTCTTTTCTTTTTCTTTATCTAATGCTTCTTGTATTTCTTTTCTTTGCTTTTCACTATTTTTCAATTTTTCTTTTAAGTCATTTTGTATAGCCTCTGCTTCTAGTATTTTACTTTCTAATTTTTTTAATCTATTTTCTAATTCTTTATTATCTTGTTCTAAATTTTTTAGTTGCTCTAATTCTGCTTTTAATTCTGTTATTGTATAGTTTAATTTATTGTTTTTATCTTCTAATTCTTTATTTAATTTTTCTAAGTCTTCTTTTTCTTTATTCAATCTTTCTTTTTCTGCTTTATTTTCTTCTTTTAATTTATCTATTAATTCATTTAAATTTTTTATCGTCTTCTTATTTTCTTCTATATCTTTATCATTTTTCTTATTCTTTTCGTCTAATTCTTTTATTTTATTTTCTAATTCATCTATCTTTTTATCTTTGCTCTTATTATCTTCTTCAAGTGTTTTAACCTTTTCTTCTAGCTCCTTTATTTTATCTTCATTTTCTTTTATTTTTTCATTTAATGCCTTAATATTATCTGTTAAAGTATCTACTTGCTTCTTAAGTTCTTCTTTTGCAGCTATAGTTTGCTTATTACTTTCTTTTAAATCATTTAATTCATTAGTTACTTTGTTTAAATTGGATTGAAGATCTTCTTTTTCTTTATTTATCTTGTCTATTTTGCTTTGTAATCTTTCTTTTTCTTCTTTATCTAATTTGCCTTGTTCTTCAAGTTCTTTAATTTTAGACTTTAATTTTCCTATTTCTGTATCTTTTTCTGCTAGTATATTATTTAAGTGATCTACCTTATCATTTAATTCTTGTACTTTTTCTTTTAGTCTTTCAATTAATTCTTCTTGGTATAATATTTTTAAATCTTTATAACTATTTGAATATCCATCTAATTTTTTATCTATTTCATCTAATTCTTTTAAAAGTTGATCATTTGTTTTCATATGAGGTTCTAAGTTAGTTATTTCATTTATTTTATTACCAATCTCTATTGCTTGATCGTTATTAATTATATTATTATATTTTTCAGTATGCCCATATTTATTTAGCCAGTTTTGGTACTCTTCATCAGTTAAAAATAACTTTTTAAGTTCTTCTTGTAACTTTTTCAAATCATTTTTTTGACTTTCTTTTATTTTTTTATTTTCAAACTTTATCTTAACCTCTTCTAACTTATCTTGCACTGGCTCTACAATTCTAATATTAAGATATTTACGATTATAATAATCTCCGTAATAAGGATAACCACTTTCACCATTATATACATTTTTAGCAACTTTTTTAGTATTCTTTAAAATTTCACTATATTCATCCAACGATTTATATGATATATGTAAATTAACAAATTCTCCTTTTTGCTTAGCTATTATTTGAGGATCTATATATTTTTTCATATTTTTACCAGTACCTACCATAAATATATCCTTTATATACTCTGAATCAATAACATTATTATAATATATGCCTTTAGAGATCCTAGTAAAATTTTCTACCCCATTTAAATTAATACTTTCTAATTTATTATTATTGAAAGGTACATCTTTAAGTTCCTCTAAAAATTTTAAACTTGTTAAGTCTACATTTTTAAGATTGTTATTTGTAAATACATCTTTTCCTAAACTTTTTATTTTTGAATTTTCTGAGAAAATAATTTGGCTTATTTCACAATTTGAAAATGCTTCATCACCTATATAAGTTAATTCTGGTAATTCTATATTTAAAACTCCATTGCTTTTGCAACCAGCAAAAGCTTTATCTCCAATATGTTTTAATTTTTTCAATGGTGATAAGTCTAGAGATAAACTTTGATCTAGTGAACTTCTAAACGCTTCATTTCCTATGTATTCTAAGCTATCAAGTCCTTTAAAATCAATGTTTATTCTTTTTGAATAATCAAATTGAAAAGCACCATCCCCTATTTTTTTTAAATTTTTAAGATGTGATAAATCTAATTTATCACAAATAAACTTTCTATAAAAAGCTTTATTTCCTATAGTTTCTAATTTATCTAAACCATCAAGATTTATTTCCTTTATAGTCCCTGTATTATAATTATAATAACTATTGCCTCCTCCCATACCTCTAGTTGTAGCTGCAAATGCATTATCAGATATTTCTTTTAAATTTTTTAATGATGATAAATCTAATACTTCAAGCCTGTTTTCATAAAAAGCATCATATCCTATTTTTTTTAATGATAATAGATTAACAAACTCTATTTCTTTTACAGTTTCGTTTGTAACTTTGTAATCATAATCATCAGAGTTAACATTAATTCTAAATGCAGCAGCGCCTATTTCTTCAATATCACCTAGTACATTACCGTCTAAAGTAAGTTTACAATCGTTTTTTAAGAACTTTTCCTTTCCTTTATCCGAAAAACCTTCTAATTTTTTACCAGTTTCGTCGAATATAAAGTCATCTTTAGTGTATTCTTCATTTAATTCTACTGCTTCATTACTATTTTTTCTTGTATTAACATCTGTTATATTATTCCTACTAGTATATATAATTAAACTTATTAAAATACTTGCAATTATAATACTTAATATAATTAATTTTTTTCTACTTTTTTTCATTATTTTATCCTTTCTATTTTTAATATTTTCTTTCCTTAATCTTATTAAATGTTAATACACTATATATATATATATATATA
>CABTXJ010000090.1 GCA_902488785.1 uncultured Eubacteriales bacterium
CTTTCTACAAGAGTAGCTTACAAGGCTGCTCTTTTTTGAAGGGAGTAATGGTTCGTTACATTCTTTTCAATATAATAAAATATTCATAAGTCAACTTTATATATTCGCTTTTACAATATATAATAAAAGCGTAAACGAGAGAGGGTGGACTATGGATACACTTAAAGAATATATACAAGAAAATTTAATAATAACCAATAAAGAAGCAGAAGAACTTGGATATTTTAGGCATAATTTATCAGAATTAACCAAAATCGGACAATTAGAAAAATTGAGACCAGGACTATATCAATTAAACGGGAAAGTAATAGATGACTTTGTTTTAATATCATCAAATAGTAATTGAATTATATTTTCCCATCAAACAGCCCTATACCTCCACGAACTATCGGACAGGATCCCAAATGCATTTCATATATCTGTACCTCAAGGCTATAATGTAAGCCATATCAAAAAAATATGAAGATTTACAAGTTTACTATGTAAAAAAAGACTTATACGAACTAGGAAAGACAAAATAAAATCACTACAAGATAGCCTAATTACAGTTTACGATATTAATCGAACAATTTGAAATATCATAATCGACAGAGAAAAAATAGATAAACAGATTTTCACAGAAGCCTTAAAAAGATACTTTAAATCACCAAATAAAAATCTAAGATGACTCATAAAATATAGGAGACTATTTAAAAATGAAGATGAAATTAGGAAATATATAGAGATATTATCGTGATAAATATCGAGAGTATAAAGGGTAAGATTAGAAGTCTAGGAGAAGAAAAATCTAAAGTCAAAAGAAGTCCTGCAAATACATTTTTTCGAAAGATTTTTAGAAAGGATATCTAAATCAAAATACAAAAATAATTTTGCAATAAAGGGATGATTCCTAATATCATCCTTAATAGGTATTAAAAATAGAATAACTATGGACATTGACACAACTATTAAAGGAATACCTCTAAAAGAAGAAAAAATAAAAGAAATCGTAGAATAAATTATAAATATAGATGTAGATGATGGAATAAAATTTGAAATAAAATATATCAGTTATATAAGAGAAGAGGACGAGTATGATAACTTTAGAATTTCACTAATAGCTAATGTCGGAAAGACAAAAAATCCTATGAAACTAGAACTAACAACAGGAGATGCGATAACGCCAAGGGAAATAGAGTACACCTATCCATGTATCTTTAGCCAAGAAGAAATAAAAATAATGGCATATCCATTAGAAACAATATTAGCAGAAAAATATGAAACAATAATTCAGAAGAAATATAACAACAACACGAATGAGAAACTTCTACGATATATACACCCTCTACAAACTAAAAAAAGATAAGATAAACTATGAAATTTTAAAAGAAGCAATAGAAAGAACCTCAAAGAAACGAGGAATTCAGGAGATAATTCAAGACTCTGAGGAAATAATCGAGGACATAAAAGAAGATTCATACCTAAGATCCTTGTGAAAAGTATATCTCAGTGAAAATAAGTATATTGTAGATTCGATCTTTGATAAGGTTGTTGATGTGGTAACAACTTTATCAAATAGGATTAATGAGATGTAATTTAACAGACACTGTCTGGCAAATCATAGATAGGAGAAAAGATTTAGAATATTTAAAACAAGGAGATACTGTAAAACCTTGGAAAAAGCAAAACAAGAATTGAGAAACTTATATATACATAGGAATGTTCACATTTTGTCTTCTAAGCTCTTAAAAGCAAAAGAACAAGTAAAGAGTCAAGATAAAGATAAAAAGTCTATATTAGGGCAAATAATCCTCCGCGTAGTCAAAGCTATACAAATATAAAATCCTAGTATGTATTCACGATCTAAATTTTATGCGGTTGCCCAAACCGATACTAATCTTGGAAAGAAAGGAGATGTATACAGATTATGCTTAGCTGGATGAGAATAATCTGTATATACCATTCATATGAGTAAGAAATACAAGGATGTGAGAATAAATTCAATTGAAAGAAATATAAAGAATAATCCTTTAGACTATTTAGATTATATTAACAAAAACAAAAATGAGGAAGAAGTACTAAAAATTTTAAAATATTCTGGTTTTTTTGTTACAGATAGAAATGAAACATTATTTAGTAACGATACTAAACGCATAATAAATAATTGGGTTAAAGATAACCTTTCATATAATAGTTATAAGAAATTTAGACGATTATGTAAAGAGGGTGATAAACTAAATAAAAAACGAAATCAAATTAAAAAAGATATATTAAAAATTAAGCTAATGAAGAGTTCATATTTAAACTTGCTGGAAAGGTTTAATAATCAAATATCTATAAATTTAGAAAAATTTAGTAATACTTTATCTGAAAATGAGCAAGAACAATATCTAGCTTCTAGCGAAAATATCATTTTAGGATTAGGAACATTACTTAGAGATGGATTTATAAATGGCAAGTCGACATATTATCAAAATGTTAATCATAAAGATGTAAATGATATTTTGATCTTAATTCAATTACTCAATTTAGTAAATGATATAATTGGCAATTGGATGTTCGGAGATGTGGAAGTAAATACTAAATTATTTAATAAATTATATATTAATGAAAACCATGGAATAATTACGGATAGAATATTTTCATTTTTAGAATATTATAATTTAAATAATGCTAAAACTTTGAAAGATTTTGATGCTCGAAGTGAGATAATTAAATACTCAAATGCCTTTAGAGAAAAATTAAAAGAATTCTTTTATAGTGATGATTTAACTGAAGAATATCTAGGCATAAAACTGGAAAGATGGGTTTCCATCTACACTTATTTCTACAAACTGACTATTAATGAAAAAAACATACTAAAAATAGATATAGAAAAATTAAAATATGATTTGTTTCAAAACAAATTTAATGCAGATGAAATAAAGGTTATTTTTAATCATCTGGTATTTGGTAAAAACAAAAATGATTTATTCTCATCATTTTTAATTGAATACAACGATTTTATACTTATACTTCCATCAATAATAAAAATGATTGAACCACTAAAAAGTGTAATGGTTCTTTTTACTAATAATAATGAAATATCGAAAAAGGGTTCAAAATATGAAGAAAACATACATAATTTATTATTGAGATACAATCTTAGTGCAATTAAGAATGTTAAAACAAGTAGTAATGGCGAGAGTTATGAATTAGATA
>CABTXJ010000091.1 GCA_902488785.1 uncultured Eubacteriales bacterium
AAAAGAAAGAAAATATAATCTAGAAAGTGAAAAAGGACAGGTTTTTAAATATTCGGTAGAACCTATAACTTTGGATAAAGAAATATCAAAAGCTGCAACTAAAATAACAGCAGGATATGCAGGTGGGACAAATAATAGAACAGTATTTAACTATGATGAAGAAAAAAAGGAATATACTAAAACTTCAAAGGGTGTAAAACAGATTGATGAATTAACTAAAGAACCATATACTATTAAAAATTTAATAATACTTAAAGCAAACACTACACATATTGATGATAAGAGATTAGATGTTGCAAATGTCGGAACATTAGAAGGATACTATATTACAAATGGTAGAGCAGAAAAAATAACAGCTAAGAAAGAATCAAGAAGTGCTAAAACTAAATATTTTGATGAAACAGGTAAAGAAATAGTATTCAATGATGGAAGAACATATATAATGGTAATTAGAACTAATTACAATATTGGTATAGAAGGTGTAGAACCAGAAGAACCACAAAAAGTAGAAGAAACAAATGCTAAAACAGAATAAAATATCAGAATAAAAAAGGTAAATAATAATTAAAGAAAGTGAAAATAAAATGGAAGAAAAAATCAAAAAAGAAAATACAAGCAAACTATATGGCTTTTCTAAAGCTATGTGTGTAATTACTAAAATTTTTAGAGTAATTATGATTATATCATTGGTTGCAGTATCAATAGCGTTACTTTTAAGCCCTGTATATATAAACCTAATTGAGAAAAAAGATACAGAACAATATATAAAAGAATTACAAGATCAACTTAAGAATTATTCAATAACTGTAAAAAATGAAGCAAATGCTGAAGAAAATTATGAAATTAAAGGAAATGAATTAAGTAAAATATTTGGCGGAAAAGATATCTCTAAAATGGATACAAAAGAAATGCTTAAAAATTTAAAAGTTGTAACAATTACAGTTCTAATTTCAGCAATTATAGTACTTGCATGTATAATATGGATTACAAATAAGTTTATTGAATTCTTTAAAAATATTATGGAAGAAGAAAAAACAAAAGAAAATAATTTAGTAACATTAAAAAATGCAAATATATTAAAAGAGATATCAAAAAGATTATTAATTTTTCAAATTATTAAAATAGTTATTGAAATAATTTATGTATGTTTAAATGAATTTAAGAGTTATACATTTGGATTTAGTTTAGAACCATTTTATGTATTAACATTTATATATATAATTGCATTAATATTTGAAAAAGAAGCTAAAAAAAGAGATACAGTAATAGAAGAAGAAGTCATTAAAGAAGAAGTAATAGAAGAAAATAATTAAAGAATTAAAAAAGCGAAAAAATATATAATAAATATTATTAGAAAAGACAATCATTTAAGATTGTCTTTTATTTATCTTACTATTTATATTCATTCTTTATTTTACATTATATTATTCAAGATTATATAATTTTGTATTTTTATCAGTTATTACTAGATCATTTTTACCATCTAAAGTATTATATTTAATAATTGTATAATTAGGATATTCATATTCGATTGAACCACCATCTTTATATACATCATATTTAATATTGTTATTTATTACATCATAATTAGCTTTAGCAATAATATAATCAGGAAAAATCATGTGATTATTTAAAGCTTCAGAAAGCTTATATTTATTGTTTTCTTTTTCTTTATTATAATTTTTGCTATTTTCATTAAATTCTATATATGGTTCTCCATTATATTTAAATATGTTAAAGTTTCCTTTATTTTCATTAATTTTATCATTTTCTTTATTTTCTTTATTTTTATTATCATTATTACTGTATACTAGTTCTTTTTCTTTTTTATCATTTTTATCAAAAATAATAGAAAAATCATCAAAAGAATATAATCTTATATTTTTAGGTAGAAGTATATTTTTTTCAGTATCAATATCTTTCTTTTCAAATGATAGGTTTAAATATGTTCCTACTAAGTAATTTTGATTGTCATTTTTAATTTTTATTTTTGTAATTTTATCTTTAGAAGAGTCCAAATTATTCTTATCAGAATTAATTAATAATGGCTTTAAATTTAAATCAGGACTATGCAATTTTTTGCTTGTTTTAATCATGCTAGAATCAGTAGGACATCCTAAGATATCTAATGAAATATAGTCATCTTTAATACTAGTAATCCTAGCAACAGCCTCTATAGTATTATTTTTTGGTATATATTTTTCAAAGTTATATATTGTTGTTACTCCATTTTCATCTTTGTATGAAGTAACTAATATTCCCTTATATTTTTTTAAAACATTTCCAGATTCATCTGTAGATTCTTCATATTTGTGTATACTTGGAATTTTATTATTATTTTTGCAAATAACAGCCTCTATAATAGTACATATTAAAAAAATTATAATTATTGATATAATAAGAATTAAAAATTTTTTAAAAGTAAAAACTCTTTCAGAAGAAATATCTTTTTTCATAAAAACTCCCTTTCTAATAATAATATAGTTAATTAATAATGAATAAATTGTTATTATTATTATATATATTATATGCTTTAAAAATACTATTTATCAATATATTATATATAATAATTAATTTAAAAATATTAGAAAGTAGAAGCAATAAAAGAATTAGGGAAATAACTAATAAATAACTAACAAAATAACTAAAAAATAATATATATAGCTAAAAAATTACAATTATATAATGATAAAAATCATAAAATGTGATATTATATTTTAAAATGATAAGAGAGGAAAAGGTGTATTATGGGACTATCACCAATGATGCAAGAATATGTAAATACTAAAGAAAAATACAAAGATGCAATACTACTATATAGGCTTGGAGACTTTTATGAAATGTTTTTTGATGATGCAATACTTGTATCTAAAGAATTAGAATTAACACTTACAGGAAAAGCGTGTGGACTAGAAGAAAAAGCACCAATGTGTGGAGTGCCTCAGGCATCTGTAGATATATATATAGCAAAATTAATAGAAAAAGGATATAAGGTTGCAATATGCGATCAACTAGAAGATCCAAAAGAAGCTAAAGGTTTAGTTAAAAGAGGA
>CABTXJ010000092.1 GCA_902488785.1 uncultured Eubacteriales bacterium
AAAAGAAGTATTAGAAAATATGTATAAAGAAGGTGCAAAAGAATTAGACATATTAATACCTAGATATGCAGACTTTAAAGATGATAATAACTTAAGAGATGATATATTAGATATAATTACATTTTCTGAAAGTCTTCCTTTTAGAAAAAAATGGCAAGAAGCAGTACTTAAAAAACAAGAGTCACTTATTCTTTTAGGTAATAACAAGAGTAGCATAAGAAAAGAAGATATAAATAATGAAAGTGAAAATGAAAGTATAGTAGACAGTAATATATTTAAAAAATATACTAAGATAATACAAGATGAACTACTATATCAAAAATATCTTTTAACATCTACATATAATGATATGCAAGAATTAGGAGTAGAATATATTGACTATATTGAAACAATTAAAGAAGATATACAATTTGTAGATGGATTAATTGATATAGCAAATAATGATATATATGGAATAAGAGATGAGATATTAGAATATACTTTTAAGTCATGGCCAAGATCTAGAAAACTTAAATGTGATAAAACAGAAAATGCTAAAGCTAAAAGAGATGAAGCTAAAAAAGAAATACTAAAAATAGCAGACTTTGCTACATATACAAATGATGATGAAGTAATAGAAGATATATCAGATACATATAATATTACAAAAGCTATATTTAATGTATTAGATATGTTTTATGAAATATATGATGCAAAAAAAGAAAAACAAAATATATTAGACTATGCCGACTTAGAACATTTAAGTATACAACTACTATATGATGAAGATGAAAATGGAAATATAGTATTTTCTAAACTTGCAAATGAATTAAAAGAAAAGTTCTATGAAGTACAAGTAGACGAATACCAGGATATTAACTTAGTACAAGAAAGCATTATTAACGCAGTAAGTAAGGATAATGTATTTGAAGTAGGGGACGTAAAACAAAGTATATATGGCTTTAGAAATGCAAGACCGGACCTTTTCATATCTAAACATGATAGTTATGTAGAAGAAAATGTAGAAGATGATATAGAAAATAATGAAGCTATTTCAGAAGATTATAGTGGAAAAAGCAATATAAAAAACTACTATAATATGCCAGGGATGTTAATTAAACTACATAAAAATTACAGAAGTAAGGAAAATGTATTAGATTTTTGTAATGATATATTTGAAACAATAATGAATAAGGAAACTGGAATAATTGCATATGATGATACAGAAAAATTATATTATGGAAATATGTCATTAGATGAAATATCTAAAAAAGAAAATGAGATAATTGTAGTAGAAGATAGCAAATTAGAACTTGAAAATATATATACAGAAGAAGAGCTAGAAGATATTGAAGAATTTGCTGAAGATGAAAGCGGTGTATTAGAAGAATATAATAAGGTGTCAAAAGAG
Source organism: uncultured Eubacteriales bacterium (assembly GCA_902488785.1). Classification (GTDB taxonomy): domain Bacteria; phylum Bacillota; class Clostridia; order TANB77; family CAG-508; genus JABCPO02. The sequence continues at coordinate 1,391 of CABTXJ010000092.1, forward strand.
GCTATAGTAATTGCAGAGAGAATAAAAAAGCTAAGAGAAGAATACTCTAAAGAAGGTAGAAACTTAAAATACTCAGATATTGTAATACTTTTAAGAAGTGTTAAAAACAAAGCAGATATATATGAAGATGTATTAAACCAAATGGGAATACCTGCAAAAACTGATATTGGTGAAGGATATTTAAAACTAAATGAAGTACAATTACTTTCTAATTATCTTAAAATACTTTCAAACCCAATGTTGGATATTGAATTCTTATCTGTAATGAGATCATACTTTGGTGAATTTGAAATAGACGAAATTACAAGAATAAGGATAGAAAATATACGAGAAGAAAATAGGAAACTTTCAATATATGAGTCATGTGTGAGATATTTGGAAAAAGAAGAATTTGTAGATGACTATATAACAAGAGATTTAAAAGAAAAGATAAGAAAGTTTTTAGATAAGAGAGAAGAATATATTAAGATAGACAAAAACTATGGTGGATTAAAAGTAATAGAAAAAATGGTATATGATAGTAATTACATTAAATATATATCACTTATGCCAAATGGTGAATATATTTCATCTAATATATTAAAATACATTGAAAAAATACAAGCATTAAAAGAAGTTGGTATATATAATGTTAAAGATATTGTTAAATACCTAGATGAATTGCAAGAGTCAAAAGTTGAACTTGAAACAAAGGTAAATACTGAAAATTTAAATGCAGTAATTATTACAACAATACATAAGAGTAAGGGACTACAGTACCCTGTAGTAATACTTGCAGATGCAGACAAAAAGAAAAATGATATGAGTAAAAGAGCAGACTTTGTATATAATGAAGAAATAGGGCTTGGTAACTATATATATAATGAAATGCTTAAGGTAAAATATGATTCACTATATAGGAAGGTAATATCATATGAAAATGAAATATCTGAAATAGAAGAAGAAAAAAGAATACTATATGTTGCACTAACTAGGGCAATAGAAAAATTAATTATAGTATCATGTAAGAAGGACTCAAAAGAATATTTAGAATCTTTAAGAAAAGAAGTTACTAAACTTATGATAACTAAAGATAACAAAAACATATTACACCCTAAATATATTAACAAAAGTACAAGCTATTTAAGAAATATATTAGCTTCTGTATACCTACATGGAACAGATGTAGTAATTAAGAATATAGAAATAGAAGGAATAATTAAAAAAGAACTAGAAAATATACGTAAAAATATATCATTTGAAAATAGACTAAAAGATGTTAAATATGTATATGATGATAGTGTGCAAAAAGAAAAAGAAGAAAACAAAGAATTAAAAGAGATAGAAGAAACAAATGATATAACTACAATTGCTAAAAAGAAAGAAATTATAGAAGCAAATGAGCAAGATATATACAGGGTTGCAAATAAGATATCTGTATCTGATATTACATCTAGATTAAAAGAAGAAGTAGCAGATAATAATCATATTATTAATCCTACATTAGATAATTTAGAAATAGTAGAAGATGAAAATATTGATAGTAATATTGAAGAAGATGAAAAAGAAAACATAGAAGA
>CABTXJ010000093.1 GCA_902488785.1 uncultured Eubacteriales bacterium
AACAGAAGAATTAAGAGTAAACTAAAAGGAATGTCTCCTGTTCAATACAGAAAACACTCCATGTTAGTGGCCTAATTTATACTGTCCAACTTTTTGGGTTCAGTACATTTTAGATCTCTTTTTATAATATTTAACCTTCCAGCCCAAAACTCACCATTTGTAGTTAGAAATATAATTTCTTGGTACTTATCTTCATTATAATTATTTCTATTTGTAAATAATCCCGAATTAAAATACCAACCTTCTGGATACAATAGTAATGTTGGATCAATATCTGTAAATATTACATAACCAAGTATAGAATGTTCTTCTATTCTTACTCCATCATTTATCTTCTCAAATAATTTTAAAGTGCTTTCTATATCATATTCACTTGATTTAATTTCCTTTGTAATAATATCCTCCTTCACTTGTAAATTTACATAAGTGCATCAGCTGTCTACATAATTAATTATTATATTACAAAACAAAGAAAATAGCAACACTTAACTATTCATATAGTTTTGCATTGCTATTAAATTTTATATATTACCATTGTTTTTATTTTTATTTTTTAGAACTTATTTTAACTAAATAATAACATCCTCATTGCAAATATTATTATTGCATGAATTGGATATATAGAGTATTTAATAAGTGTTTGTACTTTAGTATTTCTTTTTCCTCTATCTTTAAATATATATATTATAGGCAATGATATAAGTGATGCATATTGTATTGAATATAGTGCAAATGCATCTTTAAAAATCTTATATTTTAATGATGATACTATTATATAAAATGTTGTTATTAAAAACATATATATAGTTATCTTCTTTAGATCATCTTTATTTTTCAATTCAATATAATAAAACATAATTACTAATAATAATGTGTACCATCCTGTTCTATCAAATAATGTAATAATAGTTGATGCTAAAATAAATGTTATTATTTTGTTTATCCTACTATTTTCTTTAAATTCCATTATTTGTAAAAAGATTGCAGATATTAGTAAAACAAATCCCATATTAAATTCTTGTGTAAAAAATGCTAGTACATTAATTATTTGTGTAATTGTATCTAATCCAGATATTTTTAATGTTGTTATATCCTTAATCATTAGTATATATGGAATCTGTGATACAATTGAAAATATAAATAGCCTATATATATATTTTTCTCTCGATTTAGTCCTTTTCATACCAGTTGCTAATAAATATGCAAATATTGGCATAGCAAGTCTTCCAAAAAATGTATTTGCTACAAATAGATTTGGTGCAAGGAATTTATATACATGATCTACAATCATACTTAAATATGCTATAACAACCATTTCTTCTCCTTTGTATAATTTTTTAAAATATTTTTTATTGTTTATTTATTTACTTGTTGTTAAATTATTATTTTATTTATCTTTTATTTTTTTTGTTAATTTTTTTTATTTTTTTACTATTGTTTTTATTTTTCTTTTTACTATTATTTTTAGCTATCTTTTTAGCCATCTTTTTTATTTCTTTTTTATTTTGTATTTTATTATTAATTTCATTTTCAGTTTTCGTTATATCTGTTTCTTCTTCTGAATTGTACATCAATTCTTTTAAATTAACTACTTTTATGTTATTTGTATCTTCTTCTTTTAATTCTAAAGTAATATTTTTTGTTATTACATCTACTTTTATAACTTTTGCATCTTTTTCTTTATATTTAATTTTATCTCCTACGCTTGGCAATTCTTCTTTTGCACTTTTATATGCTTCATATTCATATTCAATACAGCATTTAATTCTTCCGCACGCTCCATATACTGATGCACTTTTAGGATTCAATCCTAACATTTTAACCATTTTAATTGTAGGATTTGGTAATTTTTCTCTTTCCATACAACACAATTTTCTGCCACACTCACCTATACCGCCAATATTTGACATATATTCTTTATCATTTATTTGTTTCATTTCAATTCTAGCTTTATATATTTTAGCTAATTTTTTTACAATATTTCTAAAGTCTATTCTTGTAGGTGCATAATATATAATATTTATCATATTCTCAAAATAATCATAATAGCAATCTAAACCTTCTATTTCATCTTTTATTTCATCATATATTAGTTCTTTTATATCTGTTGATATTTCCTCGCTTTTTTTATTTAATTCTTCTATTTTATTACTTTCTTCTTCTGATAATATTTTATCTATTTTGTTTAAACTTTTAATTTCATTTACTATACTAAAAGGTTTTGATATTATTTTAACTATTTCTTTTACTTCTTTTTTACTTTTTTCTGTTGAAATTAAAGCAACTGCATAATTAGATGACATGTTATAATCTTTTTCTTTTATTTCTTTTAATGGTTCATCTAAAATATTATACAATGCTATTTTTCCATCTCTATCTTTTGCTCTAACTATTACCATTTTTTACTCTCCATAGATTCTCTAATAAATAATCTTTTAGCATTTCAAAATTTTCATTTCTAGTTATTTTTTGTTTAGATTTTGCTATGACTTCTGTCATCTCATATTTATTAATTATATCTAAAAAAATATTTTTTTCCAAATATCTAAGTATTTCAACTACATTATCTCTAGTTATTTTATCACGATATTTAGCATAATATATTGTATACTTAGATATTTCTGTATCTTTGATAATATTGTTTGCAAGTTCATTTATCTTTTCGTCGATTTCATTAATATTATCAAAATTATCTTCACCTAAATATATTTTTTGACATCTAGATCTTACTGTATCTATTATACTATTTATATTACTTGCTTTTATTACAATAATTGCATATTTAGGAGGTTCTTCTAATGTTTTTAAAGTAACGTTTTGTGCTGAATCATTAAGCATATCAAAATTATCTATAATATATATTTTGTTTTCAAGTATTAAAGGCTTTTTTTCTATGTCTAAGAAAAAATCTCTAACTTTTTGTGTATTTGCATCA
>CABTXJ010000094.1 GCA_902488785.1 uncultured Eubacteriales bacterium
AGACGTGTGCTCTTCCGATCTCTTCTTTTTTAACCTTAACTTTTATAAGCTCATTTTTTTCAACTTTTTTCATACCTAGTCTGTCTGTTGCTTCTTTTTGTATAGTTGCTAAGTTTTGGTTATTTTTAAGTTTTAATCTTAATTGTGCGTTTTCTTTGTTTAGCTCTTCTATTTGTTGTTTCTTTTGGTTTATTCCCCTTATTTTTTCTTGTGCAAGTGATTGCAAGAAAAGATTTGCAATTACTATTGATGCTATTACTATTGACATCATAATTACATTTCTTTTTCTTTTTTTATTTTCTTTTGCTCTTTGATTTATTTTTCTTCTTATTTCTTGAGCCTGTTTATTTACCTTCTTATTTTTTGGCTTATTATTTTTTTTCTTCTTTTGTTTTAAATTTGGAGTATCATAACCTGTATAGAATTTTCGCGGATTAGTATCATATTGATAACTTCTGGCTTCTAACATTAATTTACTCCTTTCTTTTTAATCTATCTCAAAAACTCTAAGTTTTGCGCTTTTTGATCTTGAATTTTCTTCCTGTTCTTCTTTGCTCGGAAGTATAGGTTTTTTATTTACTATTTTCCCTAATTTTATTGGATTGCATACACAAATTGGAAAATTTGGTGGACAAATACATTCGCCCTCAGCTTTTTTATATGCTTCTTTTACCGCCTTATCTTCTAAGGAATGGAATGTAATTATTGTAAGTCTACCACCTTTATTTATTCTTTTAATTATTTCAATAATACTATCTGTTAAATTCTTTATTTCAGAATTAACTTCAATTCTTAATGCTTGAAAAACTTGTTTTGCCTTATGTCCCTTTTTACTAAAAGGCTTTGCTCTATCTATAATATCAACTAATTCTTGTGTGGTTGATATTTCCTTTTCTTCTCTTTTTTTGATGATTGCATTTGCAATCTTTTCTGCAAATCTTTCTTCACCATATTTTTTAAATATTTCTGCAAGTTCTTCTTTTGAATATTCATTTACAATCTTTTTAGCTGTTAACTCTTGGCTTTCATCCATCCTCATATCTAATGGCCCATCATTAATATATGAAAAACCTCTTTTGCCATTATCTATCTGATATGAAGACATACCTAAATCAAGCAGTACACCATCGACTTTTTTTATCTCTAGGCTATCTAATATGCTAGGTATATTTTCATGGTTACCATGAATTAATATAACTTTGTTATTCTTTTCATATTGTTCTAATTTTTTTGCAGATTCCCTAATTGCATCCATGTCTCTATCTATTCCAATTAATGTTCCATTAGATAATCTTTTTAATATTTCTGTACTATGTCCTGCTCCACCTAATGTGCCATCTACATATATACCATCTTCTTTTATATTTAAGTTATCTATAACCTCGTCTAGTAGTACTGATTTGTGTTTAAATTCCATATTATTCCTTATATATATCATATTTAGCTTTTAGATTTAACAAAATTATATGATATATTAATATAATTTTGCAACTTTTTTATATTTATGTAATACTTCATTGTTTCTTTATATACATTAATTAAATAATTTTAATATTTAGTTACATGATTTGTATACTAATTATTTAAACTATATAGCTATATATATTTTTTAAAATATAATCATATTTGCTTAATTACTTAAAATACATAGTATCTAAGCAATATTATTATACCTAATATTATTCTATATATTCCAAATGGTTTAAAGTCATGTTTCTTAATATATTTCAATAAGTATTTTATTGTATATAGTGAAACTATGAAACTTACAAACATTCCTAAAAGTAATATTATCATTTCATTTTTAGAAAAATGAAAACCAAACTTTACTATTTTTAATAAGCTTGCTCCTAACATAACAGGTATTGCTAAAATAAAGGTAAATTCTGCTGCAGTTTCTCTATCTAATCCATTTATCATACCACCTATTATTGTAGCTCCTGATCTTGATGTACCAGGAAATACTGCTGCAAATACTTGGTAGATTCCTATTTTTAATGAGTCTTTTACAGTTATCTTATCTAATGTATCTTTCTTTTCTGCTAGCCTATCATGTCTTGATTTTTTAATCTTTACATTTTCTACAATTAAAAATATTATTCCTACAACTATTAATGCAATTGCTATACTTGTTGGATTATAGAATAGTTCTTCTATCTTATCATCAAATAATACTCCTATAATTCCTGCAGGTATACATGCAATTAATACCTTGCCCCAAAGGCTAAACTTTTCTTTTTTAGCCTTTATTCCTTTACCTTTTTCATATTTAAAAGGAAATATCTTATCCCAAAATAGTAATATAACTGCAAATATTGCTCCAAGTTGTATTACTACATTGAACACTGACATAAATTCTTTTGTGACATTTAATTTAATAAAATTATTTGCAAGTATTAAATGTCCTGTTGAACTAATTGGGAGCCACTCTGTTACTCCTTCAATTATTCCAAGTGCGATTACTTTTAAAAACTCTATCATTTTATACCTCTATATATTTTCATAAGACTATTATTGCACATTTAAAACGCTTTTTGTAGTATTTGACATTTAATTATTATTTAAGTATAATTATTTTATCTCGCGGGAGTAGCTCAGTCGATAGAGCGATGCCTTGCCAAGGCATAGGTCGTGGGTTTGAGTCCCATTTCCCGCTCCATGGCGGCATGGCCAAGTGGTAAGGCACGAGTCTGCAAAACTCTTATCCTCGGTTCGATTCCGAGTGTCGCCTCCATTCGCTTACTAAAACGTAAGCTTTTTTTGTACTCAATATCAATTTTAAGTGCAACAAAAAGGTTAAAAAAAGTATAGAAAAAAATACAGAAACATAATAAAATATCAATAAACCAATTTAGAAAGGATATTTTAATTATGAATTCTGTAT
>CABTXJ010000095.1 GCA_902488785.1 uncultured Eubacteriales bacterium
TATTATGCATCTATCTAATTATGCTTTTTCTTTTTCATTTAATTATTTGTTCATTTTCTTTAATTCGTCTCTAATTTCTTCTAGTACGATTTCTTGGTTAGTCTTAACTGGTGCTTTTTCTTCTTCTTCATGTGGTTTTGTCATTTTAGCTTTTGCTTTGTTAATTCCTTTAACTAATAGGAATATGCATAATGCTATTATTAAGAAATTGAATACTGCTTGTATAAATTTACCATATGGTAAAACAAGGCTTGCTTCTTTTCCATCTAATCCTGTAAATTTTTTTACAAATTCTAAGTTTTCAAAATTTACTGTTCCTATTAATAATGATAAAAGTGGCATTAATATATCATTTACTAATGAATTAATGATTGCCCCAAATGCACCTCCAATAATTACACCAATTGCTAAATCTAATGCATTTCCTTTAATTGCAAATTCTTTAAACTCTTGAATAAAACTTTTTTTATTTTCTTTCATCTTTCACTCCTTTTTATATATATAACTTATTTTATTATATATATTATATTATACTTATTAATCCAATGTTATTTTCTATACATAATCTTATTATTTTTAACATATTAATAACATATTCTTCTTTTGTATTATATTTTGATATTTCATCTTTTGTAAAATTCATAATATGTCCTGCTGTTAGATATTTATGAAAATGGCCTTCAAAAACTATCCTATCTTCTATTTTCATCTTATTTAATATATCTTTATCTAACATATATGAATTATTATATTTTTCTTTTGTTGTTATATTTTCAATTTCACCAAACATTGCTATATCTGTTTGTATGAATAATCTTTTATAATCATTTTCAATATTGTGTGATAATTGAATATTAATATTTAATTCTTCAGAAAATTCATCGCATCTTTTTTTCATATATTTTAGGATTTTTTCTTCCTCTTTAGTAACTTCTAGTATATCACAATTATTTTTAATGTCACTAGTTTGAATAATTAATTCATATAATCCAACAAAAGATACTTCAAGTATACCATGTTTTAATACTCTTCTTAGCCTATCTTCATCTTTTATCTTGTCGCTATCTATCCATATTTCATTTTCTAAAAGCATAGGAAAATTCTTTTTCTTTTTCAAAGTTTGTTCTTCAAATATATCATATAATATTTGTTTTGTTGAATTTAGTCTTTGATCTATTTCTTCTATTACATTCTTATTGGTAATCTTCTTTTTAGCAAGTTCTAATTTCATAGGTATATTTGCAAGATTAATTGTTATTCCTGCAAGCATTCCTCTTCCTTCAACTATCTGTCTTTTATCATCAATGTTATTATCCAATATTCTATGACCATATGTATATGCTACTTCTTTTAAATTATCATTTTCCAAAATCTTGTTTTGCTTACTATCTAAAATTGAAAATCGTATATTGTCTTTTTTTAGTTCTATAATTTTTTTAAGTAAGTCATGTCCTAAATCATTTTCTTCTAAATTAATTCCTTTTTTAATCTTATATACAATCTCTGGATATTTAAATTCATTGTTTTCTATTACTGATATCATTTCTAAAATTAATAGTCTTGCTATATTAGAATTATTAGTTCCCATATTTATTGTATAATGTATTCTATTATTTGTTATTGCAAGTATATTAATTTTTGTAAAAAAATTTTCTAAAGAATTATATATTCTTGCTTTTAAACTTTTAATACTACAATCATAGCTTCTCTTTATTATATCTTCTACTTTTTTAGATTCTCTAATATATTGGTTAAATACATTTAAGTCTACTAATATATCTTGTATTTTTTCTATTTCTCTTTCAATTCCATTTTTAGGTAAAAATTCTAGAAATTCACTATTTTTAAGATTTTGAAAAAGTATATTTTTAAATATTATTTTAAATGTTTCTAAAATATATGGTTCTAATAGGTAATCAAATGATGGTATACTTTCCCCAAAGTATTGTTCTTCTAACATTTGTTCAAATATTATTAAAATAGCATCTAGTACCTCTTCAATTGTTTTTGGTTTAGAAATTTTTATACTGTCTTCTTTTTTTCCTATAATTATGTCATTATTTAATACACTATTTAAAGATAATTGTGTATAACCTGTCATTCCTTGTGGTATTGTGTCTAAATTATGAATATATAATTCTGATTCTTCAATCATTTCTACATATTTTCTTTTAATTATATATGATTTCGCATATTGTTTAGATATCATTTTACCATATTTTAGTATTTCATTTTTTGGTTTTTCTCCTTCAGAGTCAATAAGCATATCTAAAATTTTTTCATTTATACTAATAAACTTTGATCTATTCCTTTGTTCATATGTATTTCTTGCATTTTTTCTATTTTCTCTATATTTTTTAAATGATTCATATACATCATTATAATTATTAGCACATAATTCTTTTTCAATAGTGTCTTGTATTTTTTCAATACTAATTCTCTTGCTTGTTTGACTATTATAATATTCTTCTAAAGTTTCTAGTACTTTGTTATATATATAGTTTGCATCTTTTTCCTTATTTTCTTCATATACACTATCAAAGCCTTTTTTTATCGCTATTGCAATCTTTTTTCTGTCAAAGCTTACTCTTCTACCATTTCTTTTTATTACAATAAAATTATCTAACTCATCCATTGTTTTCTTTTCCACATTACCACCTATTACAATTAGTATATATATAATATCACAAAAATTTGATTTTTTTAAGCTTTTAAACTATACTATTTATATATAGAGTAGAATTATATAACACGCAGCTGTAGCTCAACTGGATAGAGTACTTGGCTACGAACCAAGGGGTTGGGGGTTCAAATCCCTTCAGCTGTACCAATAAAAAAGGGTTCTTTAACATTTAGCTGGGATAAAAGTAATACA
>CABTXJ010000096.1 GCA_902488785.1 uncultured Eubacteriales bacterium
AACATCATATGTAATTCCTTCTGGTAATCCTTCTACTGTATATATTATATTGTCTATTACTTTTGTTCCATCTGCTCTTGTTAAATTTATATATGGCACATCTTGCGCGGTCGCGTCTAGCTTGCTTTCAAATAGCAACCTATCCGCGTACGTACCCTTCAAGATTACATTATTCAAGCTAACATTGTAAGGGTTCTGGATTTTGGGATGATGCGATTCTGTACTTTCTTCTTTTATCAAACTATATGTTGCGTATTCTCCTGTTCCTTGTTCCTTGTAATAGTTATTCGTAGAAGATAGAAAGACTACTGGGCGGGGCCTCAAAGTCACCTCATTGCTATAGAAGCCAGAGCTTTTGCCAATGCCGAAGCCGTAGTAGCCGGAATAGAAGTTGTCAGATTTAACGTTACCACGGTTGAAGGCAACTTCGTCTCTAGTTAAGCTTAAATTACGAGATCCTAGATCATTCCAGTAATTATGTATTATTTGTTTTTGAATGTCTCTTGCTGTATTTGCATCATATGTTTTTGTATGTAATTCATTTAATTTACTATCTACATAATACCATTCTTGTTTTATATCTGCTAATTTCTTAGTTGTCTTACTTACTCCAACATCTCCTGTTGAAGAGCCTTCTATTTGTATTTCAGTCGCTCTTGCATTTGCTTCATTTAATGTTGGATAGTATATTGCATCATCTAGATTATTTGATCCTACTGGGTAATTTTTTTTATACCAATCGTTATCACTTAATTCTTGTCTTTGTTCATCTGTTTTTATTCCATATGCTTCTTCTATATCAGATAGTAACATTGGTCTTGCACCTGTTCCTGTTTTTGTTTCTTTTCTTGTATCTTTCTCTGATGGTATTCTAGAACCAACTTCATATTCAAACTTCTTTGTTTCATCTGCACCGTAACCATGTCCATATAGTCCTGCTATATTATGTGCTTCTTTTTCATACCATAAATAACCTAATGCACTTTTTACAGTAATTTCTGCTGTAGGTTGTGTTTCTGGCATAAGTAATACTTGGTCACCTTGTATATCATATACTCTCCATTTAGTCTTATATCCACTTATATCAACTGTTTGTGTACCATATCCGTTACCGTTATTATCTAAGTCACCTTTAACTGATGTATATGTAAGCTTATCTTGTGATACTTTTATTGTTTCTTTTGTGTTTGGGTCTACTTGTAGTGTATGATCATAATTTACATAGTCACCTATTTTAAGTTTTGATCCTTTTACTACTTCTATTTTTTCTTCTGCTCTTTGCCTATTGTTGTCTGCTACTATATTACTTGTCATACTATTTTGGTATAGCATAGCAATAACTGCTACAAACACAAAAAGTGTAGTTATTTTAATTACACTACTAGTTATTACCTTGTTACTTTTTCTTTTTGCTTTTTGTTTGTTTTTTCCTCTCATTTTCATTCCTTTCTAAGTAATATATTTTTCTATTTTTTTCTTTAATATATTTTGTATTATCTTATCTTATTAAAATGCCTATATATACTATAATCATAGTACCCCCCCCCGATTTTTAGCAATGCATATTATAATCCACAATAGTATTGTAATATATTTTTACTATTTAATTTGCATAATAAAAGAGGACAATTGTCCCCTTCTTGCACAAATTAACTACATTATTCTTCTAAATCTGTTTCTCTTCTTGATGCTAAATATTCTATAGCGTCTTTTGCATTCCCCTTGATTGGTGCATACATTTTGTATATACCACCTACTACATATTGATTGTACCCATACGGTACTCTCACATTAACATATTTTCCAGCTGTTGGTATCCTAATATCTGAGTTATGTGTTGCAATGTGTCTTTTCTTTATCCCCTTTTCTTCTAAAGCTTTTTCTATTCTTTCAATCTTTTCCTTTCCTATACCTTCTTCTTCTAATACTTTTAATAGTTCTTTTCTTACAAATTCTACACCATATACTATTCCAAGTTCCATTGTAACACCTGGATCTTCATGTGCTAAATCTGCTAAGATATAGTCTGATTCTAAAATATAGTCAGTATCCATCTGAAAGATATCTTCTGCTGTTGGTAATGTACTTTTGTCATTTACCGGTGCTTCTATTGGATTATAGAAGGTGATTGTTGGAATTAATTCCTTTAACATCTTTCCTTCTTTTAATCTTTGTCCAATTTCTGCTTCATTGAAAAGTGGCCCTGCAACATATCCCTTTTTGCTCATCAATTTCCTCCTAAGCTTTCTCTTATCTTTTGTGCAAGTTCTTCTGTTATTCCCTTAACCTTAGTAAGTGCCGCTACATCTTGTTTTTTAATATTTTCAACACTCTTAAACTCCTTTAAAAGTGCCTTCTTTTTTACACTTCCTATTCCAGGTATATCATCTAATGCAGATTTTGTAATTTCCTTGTCTCTTAACTTCCTATGATAATTAATTGCTGTATCATGCACTTCTTCTTGAAGATGTGCAAGTTGTCTCATAGTATTTTCTGATACCTTAATTTCTTTTCCATCTGCAGTAATTAAAGCCCTTGTTCTATGCTTATCATCTTTAACTAAACCAAATACTGGGATATCTAGTATTTCATTATAGTTTTTAATTATACCTTCATTATATACTATTTCTTTGTTATTATCTTCTTTTTCTTTTATTGTTTTTGTATTTTCTTTATTTCTTTCTCTTTCTCTTTCCTCAAACTCTATAGCTAACTCATTTAATGTCTCTTCTATTACCCTAATTTGTCCTATACCACCATCTGCTATAATTAAATCAGGTAAGTTACCTAATCCCTTCTTACCACTTAGTGTATGTCTAAATCTTTTTTTAATAGTCTTTTTCATACTTAGGTAATCATCTTGGCCTATTAC
>CABTXJ010000097.1 GCA_902488785.1 uncultured Eubacteriales bacterium
AAGTGTAGAAATATTAGATTTTTTAAGTAGTGTAAGTTGCTTTCTTAAATATGGATCATCTGATTTTTCTAAAGAATTATTAATTGATTTAACAATTCTTTCTTTCATCTCAGAAGCTGCAGCTTTAGTAAAAGTTACTACCAATATCCTGTCTATATCTACCTTTTTGTCTATTACAGTTCTAATTATTCTTTCAACTAAAACTGCAGTCTTTCCAGATCCTGCAGCTGCTGAAACTAATATCTTACCTTCTTTATTTATTGCTTTTTCTTGTTCTTTTGTCCATTTAATAGTTCCCAAAAGTCTTCTCCTTGTTATATGTAATATATATTATATTGTTTGCTCTTTAATATTTGTTATTTATTTTTTATTTTTTCTTCTTTTTTTGTTCTTTCTTATTATTCTTTCTGGTCATATAGTAGGAAGTCAATATTACCTTCTTCTATGTCTACATTAGATACAATTATTTTAGTTTTTTGTCCCATTTTGTATTTTGTAATATCTAATATATTATCTTTTCTAATTAGCCCTTCTATACCATTTCCTATTGATACAAACATACCAAAATCTTTTATGCTTGTAATTATTCCATCAAATGTTTTTCCAATATAGTTAGATAGGTATTCTGCAATCATTATTTCGTTATATTCTCTTTCCATATCTTGTGCTACTCTTTCTGTTTGTGATATGTACTCAGATACTTTTTTTGCCTTATCATGTATAGCATCATATGGTATTTCTTCTCCTTTTAAGTACCTAGATAGGTATCTATGTGTAAATAGGTCTGAATATCTTCTAATAGGTGAAGTAAAGTGGAGATAGTATTTGCTTGCAATACCAAAGTGTCCTAAATTATTTTCACTATATCTTGCTTGTCTCATACTTCTTAAAAGTAGGTAGTTTGCAAAATCATAATCTAAGTATTCTTCATTTTCTTTTGAAAGTATATTTTCACCATTTGCTTGTCTTTTTTCTTGTGCTTCTTTTTTAGCTTTTAGCTCTTTTAATACTCTTGCATATTCTGATTGTGGTACATAGTAGTTATCATAGTTTGTACCTTCTTCATTTCTTTTTTCATTCCTTTTTTCGTATCTTGGATTAATATTTCCATTTGCAATGTTATTTCTTCTTTTTTCTCTTTCCTTTTCTTCCCTTCTTTTCTTATCTTGCTGAATCATTTCTTTTGTTTTAGGGAATATATTTACCTTAACACCATACTCTTCTAAGCTTTCGTTAATTTCAACTACTCTTTCAGGGTCTGGGTTTTCGTGTATTCTGTATATTACAGGTATAGTATTAAAACATTTTCTTGCAACTATTTCATTTGCAAGTAACATTAGTTGTTCTATTATCCTATATGAAAAGATTCTTTCTTTTTCATATACATCAGTTACCTTTGCATTATCATCTAACTTAATTTCTACTTCTGGTATTTCAAATGATAGGTATCCTTCTTTTTCTCTTTTTTTAATAAGTATTTTAGCTAATCTTTCAAGTAGTTTAAAATCATTTTTGTCTTCATCTTCTACTTTTCCGTCTATAATATCTTGTACCTGGTTATATGACATTCTTCTATCAACTCGTACTACTGACTTATATACATTACTAAATATTATCTTACCACTATTATCTATTTCTGCTTCTACTGTTAAAGATAACCTGTCTACTCCTTCATTTAACGAACAGATATTATTAGATAGTTCAAATGGTAGCATTGGTATTACTGTATCTATTAGGTATATACTATTTCCTCTTCTTAATGCTTCCTTATCTAGGTTACCGTCTTCTGTTACATAGTGTGATACATCTGCAATGCTTATCCATACTTTGTAATTTTCTTTTTTCTCTATTGCTATTGCATCGTCTAAGTCTTTTGCATCTTCTCCGTCTATTGTATATGTTTTAATATTTCTTAAATCTACTCTGTTTTTCTTATCTTCTTCAGATACTTCAAGAGGCATGCTTTCTGCTTCTAATTTAACTGCTTCTGAAAAGTCTTCTTGTATATCATTATCTGCAAGTATTGTTTTAAGGTGCATATATATATCATCTTTTCTTGCAACTATTTTAACTACTTTTCCTTCACTATTTTCATTACTACTTTTAACATATTTAGTTATACTTACTAATACCTTATCTCCTGTTTTAGCTCCAAATATATCTTTTTTAGGTATGTATATATCTGATATGAATGTCTTATCATCTGGTACTACAAATGCAAAGTTATCATTAATTGTAATTGTTCCTACAATTTCACTTTTTTGTCTTTTAACAATATATCTAACTTTTCCTTCTTTGTTTAATCCAGCCTTCTTATTATTAAATTGTACTAAAACAATATCATCATCGTTTGCAGTTAATACATCTTGTGGTGCTATATATACACTGTCTTCTAGCATCCTAATATCTAATCCACCTTTTTTCTTTCCTATTTTAAGTTCATTTAACTTAGGATATATTTCTTCATATTCCATGTCAGTTAGTGGGTCTACAAATGCAAACTTTTTAATATTCTTTTTAATCTTTCCTATGTAAAAAGGAGCAGAATTATTTTGATTATTTGATTTTGCTCCCTTAAATCTATATATTTTCTTGTTACGATTTTTACTATTATTATTTTTATTATTTTTTCTATTTCTATTATTTTTACTCATCTTTTTACCTTTTCTTTTGTTATACATAAAATAATGTAGGTAGACAATAAGCCGGGTTCTGTACTGTGGTCATTTATCTAGGATTATTATTACTAATAACCTCGTGCCGCTCAGAACGGAGAAACGTTAGAGCTACTTTACTCCGAATTACAAGGCGTTGCACCAGATAGGGTTTACACAGGGTGTATGTCACCATATACCCT
>CABTXJ010000098.1 GCA_902488785.1 uncultured Eubacteriales bacterium
CCTATCCCAGCTAAATGTTAAAGAGCCTTTAAAAGTATGGTTAGTTAATTCTAATCATATTTTTTTATATATTTAAAAATATATTTAATCTATTAATATGTTAATTAAAAAATTATATTAAACTATTTTGTTATATATTAATATATATTATGATATAATTTAAAATATATTAAATTTAAAATAATTAGGAGTAATTAAAATAGATGGATATAAAAATAGAAGATGAAAAATCAGAATTTAAATATAGGGCATCAGGAATTGTAACATGCGAAGGTAAGATATTAATTGTAGATATTAGAAATAGGGGATATTATGTATTTCCAGGAGGACATGTTGAATTTAATGAAACAAGTATGGAATCTGTAATAAGAGAAATTAAAGAAGAGTTTAATTTAAATACAGAAATTGTAAGTACATTTGCATTATCTGAAAATTTTTTTGAAAGAAAAAACAACAAAAAAGTTCATGAAATTTCTATATATTATATACTAAAACCAAAAGGAAATTATATGATAGAAAAAGAAGAAGAACAGATATATGAAAAAGAAGATGGATATATTAATGATTTAAAATTTAAATGGATAGATTTAAATGATATAGCAAAATATGATATTAGACCAAAAAATATAGTAGAAGAATTAGATAAAAAGATAAAAGAAGGCAAGCTTGAAGATAATAATATTAAACATTTTATTACTAGAAATAATTAAATAGAATATGAAAAGCAAAAAATGCAAATTAACTACACAAAATATAATTTGCGTAATTTCTAATTTTTATATATAATAATTCTTAATTTGAAAATAATAATTAGTTGTTAAGAGGTGAAAATGATAACAGAAAAAACAAAAACAAATGGGGTGGTATCAGAAATAATACCAAAAGGACCTAAAATATATGAAGGTAAAAAATATAATGATACAAGAGAAGCATTTAGAGATTCCCTTGAAAGAAACAATGATCATTTAGCATTCAAACTTAAAGATAAGATACAATCAGAAGGAAAATATGAAGAAATTAGAATGTCACAATACATGAGAGAAATTAATGTAGTTGGTGCATCACTTTTAAAATTAGGTAAAAAAGATAAGAAAATAGGAATATATTCAGAAAATAGTTATGACTGGGTTTTAGCGCATGCCTCAATTATATTTGGACTTGGTGTTGCTGTACCAATGGATGCAGGATTACCAAAAGAAGAAGTTTCTAAAATAATAAAAAGAGCAGAACTTGATACAATTTTTACTAGTACTTCAAAAGCAGAAATATTACTTGAGTCAAAAAAAGAAGAAGACTTTGATTTTGATATAATATTATTAGATAGATATACAACAAAAAAAGAAGAAAGCGCAAGAGAAAAATTACTTAAAAAATATCCAAAAATAATATCTATGAGAAATTTAATTAAAGAAAATGAAAATGATGTAGAGCAAATTACTAAATACAAAGAATTAGAAATAGACCCTGATGCAATGGTTGAACTTACTTTTACATCTGCTACTACATCAAATTCTAAGGCAGTTATGACATCACATAAAAATGTATGTACAGTTATGTATGATATATCATGTGTATATGATATTAAACCAGGTGATGTAATACTTACAGTGTTACCACTTCACCATACTTTTGAAGGAACAACAGGATACAAATATTTTGTTGTAGCAGGTGGAACAATTACTTTTATGGATGGATTAAGACATATTGCAGATAACATGAAAGAATATGGTGTAACTATAATGATAGCAGTACCAGCATTATTTGAAGCTATACACAAAGGGCTAATTAAGCAAATTAAAAAAATGGGTAAATACAAAAGATATAAAAAGGCAATTAAGGTAAGTAATGCATTATTAAAATTTGGTATTGATCAAAGAAAAAGAATATTTAAAAGTGTGTTAGAAGGCTTAGGCGGCAGGTTAAGGTTGCTAGTTATTGGAGGAGCACCCTTAGCGGCAGAGGTACAAAAAGGATACAATAATTTAGGTATTAATACTTATCAAGGTTATGGACTAACTGAAACATCACCTGTAATTACTACATCATACGATAAGTATACAAAACCAGGAAGTATTGGAAGAGCATTGCCTTCTGCAGATATTAGAATAGCAGATATTGACGAAACTGGTGTAGGTGAAATACAGGTAAAAGGTGATATGGTAATGCTAGGATATTATAATGATGAAGAAAAGAATAAGGAAGCATTCACTGATGATGGATTCTTAAAAACTGGAGACTTAGGATATTATGATGAAGAAGGATATATATATATTGCAGGTAGAAAAAAGAGTGTAATAATACTAAATAATGGTAAGAATATATTCCCAGAAGAAACAGAAGAATTAATAAACAAAATGGATGGAGTAGAAGAATCAATGGTTTTTGCAAGAGAAGAAAAAACAGGTGGTGAAAAAAAACTAGAAGCAAAAATCGTATATAATGAAAAATACTTTGAAGGAAAAACTGAAAAAGAAATATATAATGAACTATGGAATGAGATTAAGAAACTAAACAAACAGCAGCCAGTATACAAGTATATTAAAGAAATACATTTAACTAAAGAACCACTTATTAAGACAACAACTATGAAGATCAAAAGATATAAAGAAATGAAAAAAATAGAAGAAGAATTCCCTGAAAAATAATGTAAATGAGATAAAATGAATTGAATAAACTAAATTAAATTACAAATTAAATTATCACAACTGTATAGTTGTGATTTTTTAGTGTGCTCGGCATGAGCATATTCTAATGGGTGAAAGTCCTTAGCATGCCCGGTAGTGGGAAATGCATAGCTGAAGGCAAGGGTGTCCATCGTGAGGTGGAATC
>CABTXJ010000099.1 GCA_902488785.1 uncultured Eubacteriales bacterium
ATTTTTCTTAATTAAATAATTCCAATATCTCTTCTTTTGATACTAGTCCTACTAGTCTTTTTTTCTCTTTTCCTTTTTCCATAAGTACAAGTGTAGGTATTGAAAGTATATTATAATCTTTAGCTTTATCACTATATTCATCCACATTAACTTCTATTATTTTAATTTCTGGATTTTCTTCAGATATTTGTTCTAAGATTGGAGCAAGCATTTTACATGGTCCACACCAATCTGCATAAAAATCTACTAAAACAATTTTTTCATTTGTTATCTCTTCTTCAAATTGCATTTCCTTAGAAAGTTTTTCTATCATAACCACTCCTTTTTAAATCTATTTTATAGTCTTATTTTATAATTATATTTTAACACATATTATATTTTTTTACATATTTTTGTCTTTTTATTCTTATTTATTCTTTCTATTTTCTCTTTTCTTTATTTAGTTATTTAATTTTTCATACTTTTCTTTCAATGTATTCTTACTAACTATTCCATATTCTCTAGATACTTCAATTCCATTATTATAGTATATGTATGTTGGTATAGCTCTTATACCTGCAGAGTATATGTTTTTTGCCATATTTTTATTTTCAACATCTACCTTGTATATATTAATATTTTCACTTGATAGTTCTTGTATTATATTTTTCATTGTCTTGCATGGCCCACACCATTTAGCATAATAATATACTATCGCTTTTTCTTTTTTGTCTATTATTTTTTCTTTAAATTCTTCTTCTGTTTCTATAGTTTCTATATTATTTTTATTATCGTTATCATTATCACCATCTTTTGAATTGTTATTTTCATTATTCTTTGTTTCCGGAACAATATTTGTGACATTTTCATTTTTACCTTTTGTTTCAGATATTGGTTTTAACATTATGTCATTTGCTTTAATTTCTTTTTCTTTTCTTTTTACTTTCTCTTTTTCTATATTTTTATTAACAAGAATAAAAACTACAAGAAGTAATATAATTATTATTAAAAATAATATCTTTTTTGATTTTATTAAATTATTATCTTGTTTTTTCATACAGCATATCTCCATATATTAATTAAACTTTTTATTTCTAAGTATATACCCATTATTATTAATAATATTCCTGATATCTTAATTATTATATTATAATTCCTTTTTATATAGCTAAATGTATTTTTAAGTTTTGACATAAACAATCCTTCAATTAAAAAAGGAAGCCCAATGCCTAAAGAATATATAGTAAGCATTAACGCACCTGATATAGCATTTTTTGTATTAGATGCTTTAGTTAATGCTAATGTTAAATATGTTCCTAAGCAAGGGCTCCATGTTAAAGCAAAAAATATTCCGAATATTAGTGAATGTATATATTCATTTTCATATTTTTTATCTTTTTTGCCATTATTTTTTTCATTAATTATAATATTTGAACTCTTATTTAATATCCTTACAGATATTATTTGTGCATAATTAAGTCCCATAATTATTAATAATATACCAAATACAACATCAATATACATTAAATATTTGCCTACAAATTTACCAAATGTTCCAGCAAATAATCCAAGTAGTGTAAATACAATAGTAAATCCTAATATAAACAATAATATATTTGATATTAGTTTTTTCTTATTATCATTATTTTCTCCTACAAGGTATGCAATAAGTATTGGTACCATAGGTAACATACATGGTGAAATAAACGCTAATACTCCTTCAATAAATGTAAGTATATATTTCATCTTTTGTTACCTTTCATAATTATTAACTATTTTTATTAATTGTTATAATCCTAATTCATTATTAGCTTTTTCATAAAATGTTCCAGCGTGTCCACATACTGGGCATGTTTCTGGTGGGTTTTCTCCAACATACATGTTTCCACATTTTCTACAAATCCAAATTGTTCCTTCTTCACCTTCAAACATTAAATCTTCATCTAATTCTTTCTTTAATTGCATATATCTTTTAGCATGTCTATCTTCAATAGCTCCTACTTTTTCAAATAATTCTGCTATTTGGTCAAATCCTTCTTCTCTAGCAGTTTCTGCCATTTCTTTATACATTACATCATGTTCATATCTTTCACCTTCAGCTGCTATTTGTAAGTTTTCTGAAGTTTTTGGCATTGTTCCACCATTTAATAATTTAAACCATTTTTCAGCATGTTCAAATTCATTATCTGATGTTTCTTGGAATACTCCTCTTATTAAATCATATTCTTCTTTTTTTGCTACACCAGCAAAAAATTCATATTTAACTCTTGCTTGAGATTCTCCTGCGAAAGCTTGTTTTAAGTTAGCTTCTGTCTTACTTCCTTTTAGTTCCATATCTTCCTCCTATTATTTTTAATAATAACATTAAATATTCGTTATTAAATATATGATATATCATAATCTGTTATTATTCAAGAATAATATTTATTATATTCTTTTCATTATTTTTCTTATTATTATAATTTTTATCTTAATTTTTCTTATTTTTCTTTTAACATTATTATTTTATCAAATATTTTTGTATTTTTTTTAGTTACTTTTTATTATTCTTTTAAGTTATAAAGTTTAAGCTACAATACTGTATCTATCATTTCTTCTACACATTTTTTTAGATTACTATTCTTACTTTTTTCTAAATACGGATCTTCTCTTATTATATCAGCTACATCTAATTGTACCTTTTTTAATATGTCTAAATCTTCAAATAGATTTGCTATTTTAAAATCTGGTAATCCATGTTGTTTAGTTCCAAAAAAATCTCCTGTTCCTCTTAGTTTCAAATCTTCTTCAGATATTACAAATCCATCTGTGGTAGATTTCATTATTTTA
>CABTXJ010000100.1 GCA_902488785.1 uncultured Eubacteriales bacterium
ATGTAGAAGATAGGCATAACCCAGGTGAGCTTATGGAAGTAGACGAAGATGAAAATGGTATGACAATATTTTCATCAAAAGACCTTTGCTTAATAGACGAACTACCAGACTTAATAGATATGGGAGTAGATAGCTTTAAGATAGAAGGAAGACTTAAAACAGAATACTATTTAGCAAGTATAATTAATATATATAGGTGTGCAATAGACGAGTATTTAAATACTGGAAAATATAATTACGAAAAATACTTAGAAGAAATAGAAAAGGTTAAAACAAGAGATATAACTAAGTTTAACTTTGATGAAGAAACAATTAAAAAAGCAAATGATATTGAAACAAATCAAACATTAAATGGAAGACAATACAATGATAACTATCAATATGGTGCAGTAGTAGACGAAATGGTAGGTGAAAACTTAGCAAAAGTATATATTAAAAACAAGCTAAATGTAGGAGATACATTAGAAGCATTAATACCTGGCAAGTTAAAAGGAGTAGAGTTTAAGATAGAAAAACTATTTGATGTTGAAACAAATGAAGAAATACCTACAATTAATCCAGGAGTAAAAGATCAACAAGTAATAATGAATGTACCTTTTGAATTAGAAAAATACTATATAATTAGGAAGAAAATATAATGGATAACTTTTTAGATAGACAAATATCGCTAATAGGAAAAGAAAACAATGAAAAAATAGTAGAAACTAAAATTGCACTATTTGGAGTAGGTGGTGTAGGATCATACGTGCTAGAAATGTTTTTAAGAAATGGAATTAGAAATATATTGCTATGTGATTTTGATACGGTAGATGAAACAAATATTAACAGGCAACTTGTAGCATATAGTGATACTATTGGGAAAAAGAAAGTAGATGTCGCTAAAAACAGAGCTAAAAGAATAAATGAAAAAGTTGAAATGATAACATATGATGAAAAAGTTTCTGAAGATAATATCTATGATATGTTAAATGATTTTAACCCAGACTATATAATTGACTGTATAGATGATGTAGATGCTAAAATTACTATTATGAAATATGCATATGAAAATAATATTAAATGTATATCATCTATGGGAGCAGGCAATAGGACAAGAGTAGATATGATAGAAGTTACAGATATATTCAAGACAACATATTGTCCACTTGCTAAAAAAATTAGAAAGATATTAAAAAAAGAAAATATTAAAAAGCAACTTGTTGTATACTCAAAAGAACAACCTAAAATATCTAAAAAGGTAACAAGTATTGCAGAAGTACCAGCAGTTTTTGGGATTAATATAGCGGCATATGTTTTTAATGACATATTAAGTAACAATCTTTAAAAAAACAAAATATAATATGTATAATATAGGGTAATGATTAGAAAAAGAAAAGTAATAATAATCATTACTCTTTTTACATAGTACATAATATATATAATTACAAAATACAAAAATGTAACATAATAGCATAATTATGTTACACAAGATTAATATAAATTAAATACCAATTGTGTATATATAATTATATAATATATATGTATATAGAAAGGAATTGTGGTATGAATTATTCAGATTATATAACAACAGAAAGTGATCAAATAATAGCAAATACTGCTACAAAGATTACATATAGTGGGTATCTAAAGGATACATCTAACAAGATATATATTAGATATGGCATGAACAATTGGAACAATATTAACGAAGTTGAAATGAATCAAACACCAAATGGATATTTAGCACAAATTTCTATTCCTTCAGATTCTAAAGAAATTAACTTTTCATTCAGAAATGAAAAGAGAATGTGGGATAACAACTATGGTAAGAATTATAGCTTTAAAGTAATGCCACCAGAGTTAATAGTTGAAGAGGAAGAAGAAGCATCTCCTACTTTCTTTAATGATGATTTCTTACTTGCATATAATTTGAACAAAGAAATATCTAAACAAAAATACTTTGTAGGAGAAAATAAAGAAGAAACAAAAGAAAACAAAATAGAAGAAGTAGTCGAAAAAGAAAACAAGGTAGAAAAAATAGAAGAACAAGAAGAAGATAAAAAAGAAGATGATTTTAACTATATGGTATCAGAAGATGGATCTGTAGTTAAAAAAGAAAATGCTGTAGAAATAGAAGAAAAAGTATCTGAAGCTGCAGAGCAAAAACTAAGTGAAATAAAAGAAAAAATGTTTGCTAAAGCAAAAGAAAATATATTAGATATACAAGTAGTTGAAGTAGATGATGTAAAAACTGAAAACTTAGAAAATAGTCAAGTATATTATCACTCAGATATACCATATGCTAAACTATTTAAAGAAGCTAAAGTAGAACATGTACAAGATTTAATAAATGAAATATCTAGAGAAGAAAAAACAGAGTTTGTATTTAAACCAGCAAGACCATATGCAAGAATGTTAAGAAAAATGGCAAATGAAAAATTATTAAAACTTGAAATGGAAAGAGAAGAAAACAATTTCTTAGTGGTAGCACCATATTCTGAAACAATGTCATTTAGAGCAACAGTTAAAAGAATACAAAGTATAATTACAAGAACTTTTGAAAGAATACAAGAAATGCTATCTAAAAGAATGGGATTTGGTACAAATAAGATATAGTTAATATATTTTAAATACACAAAACATACAAAACCAAACTTTTACAAAAGAAAATGAAATACAATTTACAAAAGATAATA
>CABTXJ010000101.1 GCA_902488785.1 uncultured Eubacteriales bacterium
ATAGATAATAATAAGGAATTAAAAGAAAAAGTAGAAGATACAAAGAAAAAAGAAGAAAACTTAGAAAATGAACTTAAAGAAAAAGAAGAAGACACAAAGAAATTAGAAGAAGACTTAAAAGATACAAAAGAAAAGTTTGAAAAAGCTAAAAATGACATAGAAGAAATTGATAAAAAAATAGAAGAAAAGAAGAAAGAAAAAGAAGACTTAGAAAAAAGAGAAAAAGAGTTAGATGCTAAAGAAAGCTTAACAGAAGAAGAACAAAAAGAAAAAGAACTAATTAAAAAGAAGATAGCAGATTTAGAAAAAGAAATACAAGAATTAGAAAAGAAAAAGAAAAACATAATTGAAAAAGCATTAGCAGATAGCAAAGCAGAAAAGGAACAAGAAGAAAAAGATAAAGAAAACAATAATAAGAATAACAATGGAAAGATGATAGAAAATAATAACAGTGTAAGTAGCAATAACAAGAAAAATAATAGTAAAAATACTACAAGTGGAAACAAAATACCATATGCAGGAGCAGGAAGTATAATAATGCTAACTATAGTTACTATTGGAGCAATTATATATACTAAAAAAGTTATTAGAAAGAAATAATTTTAAAAATTAATCATGTATTATATTTAAAAACTAAAAAAAGCTTGAAAAATGGTATTTTAACATTTAGCTGGGATAGAAAATATATCTATCTCAGTTTTTGTTTTGATTACTTTCAAATGGAAACTTGCTTTGTTTTATTTGTTAAATTAATAAAAGTGGTGTATACTAGATTAAAGTTAGAAAGTATTTGAATAATATTTGAATTATATTTAATTCATTTAGGAGGTAATTATGAAAAAGACAAATAAAAAAACTTTAAATGTTGATGTAAGAGATGAGAAGATAATTAATGAAGAACTATATGTTGGAATAATTGTAAGTGATGCAGATATTACTAACCAATATGGCCTTAGTATGCTATATAATAGTAGAACAGAAAATAGTAACTACACAGATATATTTGATAACGTGTTAGAAGGTAAGCCTTCGGTTATAATTAGGTATGAAAATAATTATATAACGAAAGGCAAAGAAAAAGATATACTTATATTAGAAGAAGATTTTTTAAGTGTATTTGCAAGTGATAAAGCACCCATACTAATTAAAAACAAAGAAAATGGCTTTAAAGGCTTTATGTCATTTATAATACCGGATTATAGAAAAGAAGAGTATGATTTAGCAATAGGAGCTATTACATCAGATGAACCAATTATTATTATACAAGAAGTAAAAACGGGTTGTATTGCAATAGTTAATGCATATCACAGCTATTTGCTTGATGGAATAATTAGTAGAACAATTGAAAAAATGAAAGAAATAGCAATTAAAAGAACAGAAGAAAAATTAGAATTTAATGCAGTAGTTATGCCACATAGAAGATATATTGATATACCAACAACCTATGACCATAAGCTAGATATATACTTATCTAATTACTTAAACAATGTAAATATTGAAAATATATATAACAAAGGTAATAATGGAATTAGAATTTACCTATCAGTAATAGATACTATATTGTCTGAATTACAAAAATATATGAGTATAGAAAATATTACTATATGCAAAGGAGCTATAGGTGACAGAGATTTAAAAGGAGAGTTACTATATGGTTCTAAAATAGAGGCAAAGCATGATAATGCTTACCTACAATTATCATATAATAGTGATAATACACTAAGTAATGAAACAAGAAACATGCTTAGAAGAAATATTATGAAAAGGAATATGGTATTTTTAAGAAAGTTATAGTGCTATAGTATTAATTAATGCTATATATATAATATAAAAAGATTATAGAATCACCAAACACTGTATAATACAATGTTTGGTGACTTTTTATTAGAAGTGTTATTTGAATTATTTAATCTTAATTTAATTATATTACTACTAATTGAAATATATATATATTGCATATATAATGAAAATACAGCTGAAAAAAGAAAATTAGTATATGGGAGATAGTAGTGAGTAAAAAAATATATAAGAATAACGAAACAATGCAAAGAGCAGAGTTACATAGAAAAATATGGTCTATTGCAGATAATGTAAGAGGAGCAGTAGACGGATGGGACTTTAAACAATATATTTTGGGTATACTATTTTATAGATTCATATCTGAAAATATGTGTGATTTCTTTAATAGATCAGAAGGTGATGATTTTGACTATAGCAAGATATCAGACGAAGTTGCTAAAAAATACTTTTTAGAAGGTACGGTATATGCAAAGGGCTTTTTTATTTTACCTAGTCAGCTTTTTTCAAATGTAGTAAAAAATGCAAGAAATAATGAAAACTTAAACACAGACCTTTCAAATATTTTTGATGAAATAGAGGCAAGCGCTTTAGGATATGCATCAGAAGATGATATTAAAGGATTATTTGATGATGTTGATACAACAAGTAACAGGTTAGGAGCTACTGTTAAAGAAAAGAATGATAGACTTTGTGATATATTAGAAGGAATAGCTTCAATTAACTTTGGTAAGTTTGAAGATAATGATATTGATGCATTTGGTGATGC
>CABTXJ010000102.1 GCA_902488785.1 uncultured Eubacteriales bacterium
AAGAAGAAAGAAAAGAAAGATTAAAATTAATTAGAGAAAAAAGAGAGCTTGAACTAAGATTAAGAAGACAAGAAGAAAAGATGAAACAAGCTAAAATAAAAGAAGAATTAAAAGCAAAGAAAAAAGAAGAAGAAAATAGGAATACACAATTACTTAAAGAAAAAGAAGAATTAATTGCAAAACTTAAAATGCAAAATGCAAAATTAAAAGGTTTTAATGAAAAACAAAATGTAAAAGACCAGGATACTGAAAAAGAAAAGCAAGAAAAAATAGAATCTAAAAAGATAGAAGAAAATTTAAAAAGAAAAATTGCAGAAGCTGAAAAGGCAAAAAGAGAGAGCCAAGAAGAATTAGAAAAACACATGAGACTAATACAAAATGGCTATAATAATGAAAATAATTATACTAATGATTATGATGAAGATGAATATCATGTAGACGATATACAAAATATAAGACAGGTGGCATCAGATATTACAGATGAAAGTGGACTATATAAAACATATGACTATAATAGTATTGATAGTATAGATGATATTGATAATTTAAATGTAGATAATGATTACAATAGTTATGATAACTATGATGAATATAGCAATTATGGTGATAATTATAATAGCAATGATAATAACTACTATAATTATATTGAAGATGACTATAATGAAAATAATGGAATGCAAGAAAATTTAAGTGCAAATGCAAACTTAAATAATGCAGTATCAGAAAACTATTATGAACAAAGTATTGAAAATGCTTTTATGCAAAATGACAATCAAAGAAATAATATGAAAGATCCTTCAGATTATCCTAAAAATGTAATTAAGGAAAGAAGAAGAAGAGAAAATGTATACAATCCTGAAGCAAACCCTAATATTATGCAAAATAATGTATCACAAATACCAAATGTTAATACAAAAGGCAATATTAGAAAGAGCAACAGCTTTGATAGGACAATGGATGCATATTATGACAATAGCAAAAAACCATTCTTTGGTTTAGAAGATTACGGATATATAGTAGCATCTGTAGACGATGGCGAAGAAAAGAAAATGCAATTAGAAATGAATGAATTATATAAGCAGAATAAGAGAAATGTGCAAAAAAATGTAAACAATAATGGAAATATGGGAAATATGAACAATGAGTACTATTAGAAATGATAGAATAGATGCCAAACTAAAAACATTACCTACAAATTCTGGTGTTTATCTTATGAAAAACAAAGATAACAAAATAATCTATGTTGGAAAAGCTGTGAACCTTAAAAATAGGGTTTCACAGTATTTTCACAAGAGTCAAAAAATTAAAAGAATAGAAAAGTTAGTAGAAAATATATATGACTTTGACTATATAGTAACAGATACAGAAGATGAGGCATTACTTTTAGAAAATAATATGATAAAAAAACATCAACCTAAATATAATGTATTATTAAAAGATGATAAGACATATTCATATATAAAAGTAGATATGAAATCAGATTACCCCACATATTTTATTGCAAGAAGAGTTAAAAATGATGGTAGCAAATACTTTGGGCCATACCCAAGTGCTGGAACTACAAATGCATTACTTGCATATATTAAAGATAACTATATGATAAGGCTATGCAAGCCATTTAAGTATAGGAAAAGACCATGCCTGTATTACCAAATTAAACAATGTGATGCACCTTGTATAAAAGGAAAGGTATCTAAAGAAGAGTATAGGAAGAGGATTACAGAAATTAATAGGATACTTTCTGGTAATATGAATGAAATAATTAAAAAGTTAACCATACAAATGGATGAGGCATCAGAGAAGATGAATTATGAAAAAGCAGCTAAGCTTAGAGATAGTATAAAAAATATTAAAAGAGGTGGCATAAGGCAAAAGGTAAACAATTTTAATTTTAAAACAATTGATGCAATAGGAATGTATAGGAACTATTTAGAAACAGTAATTATTGTATTTGAAGTTAGAGGAAGCAAACTACAAGGAGTTAAAAAATACTTTTTAGGTGATACAAATGAATTTGAAGAATCTGAAGTAATTACAATGTTTTTTAAGCAATACTATATTGGGCAGAGTAATATTGCAAACAAGATAATGGTTAAGTATAGTTTTGAAGGAATAGAAACACTTGAAAAAATGTTTAGTGAGGAAATGGGATACAAGGTTGAAATAGTTGTACCTAAAATTGGTGAGAAGCTACGCTTTATTGAAATGGCAGAAGAAAATGCTAAAATAGAGTTGGAAAACAAAAACAAAAATAATTTGGAAATGCTACTAGAGCTAAAAGAAAAACTAAACTTAGAAAAATTACCTAGAAGAATTGAAGCATATGATAATTCTAATATATCTGGAAGCTATTTGGTTTCTGGTATGGCAGTAATTACAGATGGTAAGTTAGATAAGAGGTCATACAGAAGATTTAAGGTAGAAGATGTAATAGGCCAAGATGATTACCTAAGTAAGATCGGAAGAGCACACGTCT
>CABTXJ010000103.1 GCA_902488785.1 uncultured Eubacteriales bacterium
ATGTTTTGTTTTTCTTTTAGGTAAATTAATATTACTATCTTCAAAACCTTTTGCTATTTCAAATCCTCTTTCTCTTTCCATTTCATCTCCTTATATATTTGTTTTTTTGATTTTTTTATTTTTGTTTTTTTATTTTTTTTTGATTTTATTTTTGTTTTTCTTATAACTATTTAATTATAATATATCATACTATTTGAAAAATCCATTCCAAAAACCTACATTATTTTCTTTTGCATGTTTTTCTATTTGCCTATAATACTTACTATTTTTAACATTTGGTGATATCATCATTACTTTTGCATATCCTTCTTCTAATAATTTTTCATTATAGCATATACCATCTACATGTACATAGGCAAGTAATCTACCATATCTATCATATGGACTTACATCAAATTCCAATATAATATCTTTACCTTCTAAATTTTTCTTTGTGTATTCTGATGCAATTTTTCCTTCTTTTGTATTTTTTTCTTTTTTAGGGCTAACTGATTCTGGTGTATCTACACCAAGTAATCTAACCTTGTAATCCTTATCTGCTATTTGAACTTTTAATGTATCACCATCTACAACTCTTAATACCTTAGCTTCAACTTTTCCATTTGGTATTATACCTTGTACTATTTTTCCATTTTCTTTGTTCTCTTCATTAACAATAATATTTGCATTATTTATCTTTGAAACTTCTTTTTCATTATCTATATTATTCACATTGTTTACATTATTTGCTTTTTCTTCTGCTATTATACTTGCGTTTTTAATTTCATCAGAAATCCCATCATTTGCTATATTAGTATTACCTATAGTATTTTCTATCTCACCTGTTTTTACATTTTCTTTATTATTTTCATTTAGATTTCGTTTTTGTATTTGTATGGTATATTCATTAAATATATAATTAATTACAAATATTATAGCTATAATAGCTAATATTATTTTAATTGATTTAAAAATAGAATTATCTTTTGTTTTTGTTCTACTAGAAGAAGAGTTAAAAATATTTTTTAACTCTTTTTCTACTGTTTTTTTTGCATTTTTTGATAGACCAGTTACTATTGATCTTTTTAATTTTTCTACTTCTTCTATAGTTTCATTTTTTTCATCTGTTCTTTGTCTATTCATTTAACTTCCCATCTTTTAATATGTTTCGAATGTTACTTCTTTTATTTCCATCCTAACTCCTGCACTTGCAGGTACTTCTCTTCCTTTCGTATCTTTTATTGTATAACTAATTTGTGCATTTTTTACATTTTGATATGGTATATAGTTTACTATGCCTTTTCTTCTTTCAAGTCCATTTTTTATAGTTATTGTAGAAAGTGCATCACCTGCTTGTGCAACAGACTTGTATGTATACTCTTCATTTCCTATTTTTATTTTAATATCTGCTATATACTTTTCTTTATTTTTGTATATTTCAAATTCATCACTTGCTTGATTATCTTTTTTGGTTATTTCATATGTGAAAGTCACAGTTTTAATTCCATAATTTGCTCCACCTATGATATTTGATATCTTTTCTATAGAATAATTTTTAGAACTTCCAGGTTGCAATACATCTGTTTTAGGATTAAATTCAAATGTTGCATCATCTACATACTTTGAAAGTTTTAGTTGTGCTTGTTTTTGCCCTGCGATTGCTGTCATAAGAACTTTTTTCTGTATATCATTAAACATGTGTGTGCCATCTTTTTTAACTTCACCTGCTGGCATATTTATTGACACATCTGCAAAATTTTTAAATGCATATATTGGTTTTCTAAGTATCTTATTGATTTTTCCATCATATTTAAAATCTGTTATTTTTCTTCCTATTAGCTTTTTAGATTGTACCTTTCCTTCATCTTTAAACATATCTGCATCTATTGAATAATATTTTTTATCTTCGTCGGATATGCTATCATCATCACCTTTATTGAACCCATTTTTTGGAACAAATACCATTGTATTTTCTGTTATATTATAATCATTATCTGTACTAGATACTATACTAAAGCTTGTATGTGGTGTACCAAGTGGTAAATTATCTACACCTTCGAAAAATGTTATCATTGATATATTATTTGCAACCGTATCCCACTGTGATTGATCTGTTATAATTGGTCTTTTATATATTCTTTTTCCAAAATATTTTAAATTATCATAGTGTCTTGCAGAAACTAATAGATTGTATTGAATCGCATTAACAATTGTTCTTTTCCTTTGTATATTAAATACAGAAAGTTCATCAGTTATTTTACCACCAAACAACTTATCATTTCCTATTAATTTAGCTTCATCATTTCCAAATATATCTATTTTTGTATTTTTTACTGCAGAGTATTCTACATTTTCTGCATAATAGTCTGAATCCATCTTAATGTCTCCGACTTTTACATTATTTAAGTTTGCATATATCCAATTAGAAAATCTAATCGCATTCAAATAATATTTTA
>CABTXJ010000104.1 GCA_902488785.1 uncultured Eubacteriales bacterium
AGGTAATGAAATTTGTGCTTGTTTTGGCGAACTTCTTGATGAAATTATGACAGTTGCCAAGTCTATGTTTGAGCGTACCTCTCCTCAACTTCTTTTAAGAATCTTTTCTTTTTAAGATCTCTAATTATCATAGCTTCCATTATATTATCATTTTTAGATTCAAGACTATCTCCTATAATTAGAATGTTTTGAAATCTGTCATCTTGGTCAATCACAACTTCTTGATTTGTAGTAATATCCTCTCCTAGTTCTTGATCTAGTGAATATGAACCATCAAATGATTTATTACCATCTAATGAATAACCAGTAGCATTTATTAAAGCATTTTGTGAATCATGATTTGATGATATATTTTCTATATAGTAGTTGAAAGCTTCATATGATACTTTAATTGGTATATATAGGGCTAAAGCTACAAAAGCTCGTTTAATGATATCATAGTCTTCCACAATTATTTTTTGATAATTTGGTGCTGAAAAAAATACATTCCATAAAAATTGATTAGTAAATTGTACTATTGCTGATGCTACAAAAATTATAAAAAAAGTACAATATACTTTGAAAAAAGAAATATTTCTTTCCTTTTGTGTAGACATCTTTGATTCAATTACAAGCATATATGCTAAATATGGAAGTAGTATTACTATCATATATTTAAATGGAGACCAGTAACTTATGCCCACACCATTAAAAATAATTAAAAATATTTCAAGTATTCTATCTATTGCAAAATATGTACAAAGCATAGTAATTATAAAAGATATGAAAATATTCTTATCTGTAT
This sequence comes from uncultured Eubacteriales bacterium, assembly GCA_902488785.1. GTDB lineage: Bacteria > Bacillota > Clostridia > TANB77 > CAG-508 > JABCPO02. The sequence continues at coordinate 785 of CABTXJ010000104.1, forward strand.
TTAATTTTTTAGTAATAATATTTAAGAAAGAATTAATTACCTTAAATATTCCTGCAAAAATATTACTAAAAAAAGTCGCTAAATTTTCTACTAATTGTTTAAACATTATTATTCCTCGATATATTTTATTAATTAATACTTAAATAATATCATAAAGTTACCTAATATTACAATCATTATAATACATAGTACTTTAATAATATTAAAATTTAATATATAATTTTAGTGTGAAAGGAGAAGGTTTATGAAAATTGTATATATGGGTACTGCAGAATTTGCAAAAAAGCCACTTGAAAAATTACTTAAAACAAAAAATGAAATACCACTTGTTATAACAAATGAAGATAAACCATATGGTAGGGGTAAAAAATTAAAACCATCATGTATTAAAGAAGTAGCTTTAGAAAATCGTATAGAAGTTTTAACTCCTAAGAGTCTAAAAAAAGAAGAAGGAAAAATACTTTTAGAAAGGTTAAAAGAAATATCACCGGATATTATTGTTGTATGTGCATATGGTAAGATATTACCAAAAGAAATAATAGAAGTAGCTAAATATGGAACAATTAATATACATGGATCGTTACTTCCTGAATATAGGGGAGCAGCACCTATACAAAGAGCGGTATTAGATGGAAAAGAAAAAACAGGTGTTACAATAATGTATATAGATGAGGGTTTAGATACAGGAGATATTATATTAAAAGAAGAAGTAGAAATAAAAAAAGAAGATACTACCGATACTATGTTTGAAAAGTTATCAGAAATTGGTTCTGAGCTTTTAATCAAAGCCATTGAAAAAATAGAAAATGGAACAGCAAAAAGAACAAAGCAAGATGATAGTATTGCAACATATGCTAAAATGCTTGAAAAAGAAGAAGCATATATTTCATTTGAAGATACATCAAAAGAAATATTAAACAAAGTAAGAGGAATGAATGGAGCGCTTACAGCAAAAGCAATATTTGAAAATAAGGTATATAAGATATATGAAATTGAAATTGTAGAAGATAATAAAATTAAAGAAATAGAAAAAGAAAACAATGTAAGTTTAACATCACTAGAGCCAGGTAAGTATTTAATTACAAAAAATAATATATATGTTAAATCAGGAGATGGAGTAATAGAACTTAAAAAAATACAAGCACAAAATAAGAAAAAAATGTCGGTACATGACTTTTTATTAGGAAATAGTACACTTTAATAGTTGAAAAAGTGGATATATTGTAATAAAAAATGTAGAAAAACTTAAAAAAATAGAAAAAATAAAGAAAAATCAAAATTACTATTGCAAGCAAGTTTTTCCTATGCTATATTATAGGTATATTAGAGATATGTGATTATATTTCTATTATAAATAAAAATAGTTAAACAATTTTTATAAAAACTATTGCAAAAAATAATTATATATGATAATTATTTATAAAGTAGGCAAATAGTTGTTTAACAAAGACTATAGTCTAAAATAATAGGAGGAATTATAATGAACAAAACAGAATTAGTTGAAGCAATCGTAGCTAAAACAGGAGAAACTAAAAAAGCTACAGAAGCTACAGTAAACGCATTCGTAGAAGCTGTAACTGGAGCACTTAAAAAAGGAGAAAGAGTACAATTAGTAGGATTTG
>CABTXJ010000105.1 GCA_902488785.1 uncultured Eubacteriales bacterium
AAAGAAGCACATAATATAGCAGGAGTATATGGTTATGGATATGGTTCAGATGAAACAAAAAAGTTTAATTACGAAGTAGGTTCTAGAATACCATCAGAAAAAGATACAAGAACTGAAACTAAAACAGGAACAGGTGCAAGGCCAATGCTTTTAAAAGATATAGAAGAAGCATATGGAATAACAACAGATGAACAAAGACAAAAATTAAGTGGCTATTCAGTAGGTTTAAATAATCTAAAACGTGAAATATATTATCCAACATTAAATAAGAAAAATGCAAGAACAGCAGAAGAAAAAATAGATGATGGCTCAATTGCTGATATAGGCAGTAGTAAGATAGGAAAAAAATTGACTGATGTAAAAGATGAGATCTATTTTATAAAAGAATTAGATAAAGTACATACAAAAACATATGATGCAAATACAGGAAAAGATATACAAAAAGAAATTATACATAGTTATTATAAACAATTAGGCTCACGTGCTTATAGTGTAGTCGATTCTTGTATGGGATTTTTCCATGGAACTGTTTATTCAGATTCATTTAGTCCTAGAACTGAGACATTTGACAGAACAGGTAATAGTTTTGGCTATGGCTATCAAGCGGACTTTGATTCTTCATCTCAACAAATATATAATCTTTGTCCAATAGTTTTTTTATCTGCTAAAAATAATTATTACAAGGAGCAAGGAAGCGGTGAATATTCAACATATAGTTTGATAAAAGAAGAATCAGGAAATGTAAAAATTAAGAATCCATATAATGTTAGCTTAAAAAATATAACATTAAAAGGAAGAGGTTCTAATGGTGTGTTATTTGAAAATAAATTAGATGAAAAACTTCGATATATACCTTATGAAAAAATTACTTTAGCAGATGGTAGAAAAGTAGTAGATGGTATAACATATACATTAGAAGGATTACCATCAAATATAGCATATGAAATAAATAAAAAATCAAATACACTAGAAATTACTATATACCCAAAAAATATAAGTGTATGTGCAAATATTAATAAAAAAGATATATATACTGGAGCTAAATACAATTATGATGTTATAGTATATAAGAATGGTAATAGAGTAACTAGTAAGAAACTATATGATACAAGTAGTGGAAAAGTACAAATAGGAAGTTATACAAATAAGTCAGATATAATAGATAGTGATGGAAATGCAATAAAATACACATTAGATATTGCAAACTTCAATGATACAGTAAGAAAAGATAATACATACTATGTAAATAGTGTAGGTGTATTACCAAATAAAAATACTAATACTAATGAAGTGGTATATGATTTAAATATACGATACTTAAAAGAAAAATATGATAATGTAGAACTAATTAAAAAATTACAAGCAGAGATTATACAAAAGAATAAAAGAATAACTACATTAGAATCAAGTAATAAGCAAAAAGATACACAAATAGCATCATTACAATCAAAGATAACAACATTAGAACAACAAGGAACAAAAGATAAAGCAGAAATAGCAAAGTTAACTAAAGAGTTAAATCAAATAAAAACAGAAAAAGAGGCAATACAAAGTAATTTAGATAAGGTAAGTGGAGAATTAAAGACTCTTCAAACAGAAAATGCAAAAACATTAAGTGAAAACGCAGACTTAAAAAAGCAAGTAGAGGATTTAAATACAAAGATAACAAATTTAAATTCACAAATATCTGCAAAAAATAAGACAATAGGAGAATTAAATACAAAAATAAGTAACTTAGAAAAACAATTAGCTGATAAAACTGCAAAGATAACAGAACTAGAAGGAAAAGTAGCAACACTTACAAAAACAAATGAAACAAATACAAAAAAGATTAGTGATTTAAATAATACAATTAATGGATTAAATGACAAGATAAAAGCATTAGAGACAAATAAGAGTGCAAATGAAAAAGAAATTAAAAACTTAAAAGAACAATTAGCAACATTAACTCAAGCAAAAAACAATATAGAACAAGAAAAAAATAATCTTTCAAGTGAACTAGAAAACGTTAAGAAATTATTAGAAGCAGAAAAAAATGCTAATAAAACAAATACAGAAAAGATAGCAAGCTTAGAACAACAATTAAAAGACCTAAAAGCAAAATATGATGCATTAAGCAATACATCAGATACATGTACAATAGAAACACAAAAATTAAAAGAACAAGTAGAAAGTTTAACAAAGCAACTAGGTGATAAGCAAAAAGAAATTGAGGAATTAAATAAAAAGATAAAAGAATTAACAAATCAAAATAGTGAAAAAGATACAAAAATACAAGAATTAGAAAAACAAATACAAGATGCTAAAAATACAAAAACAGCAGATGATAAGACTATATCTTCTTTGAAAACAGAATTAGAAAATATTAAAAAAGAAAAACAAAA
>CABTXJ010000106.1 GCA_902488785.1 uncultured Eubacteriales bacterium
TAAATTAAAAGAAGAAGGAAAAAATCTTCATTTGATAGGAATGTTATCTAGTAGTCAAATGCAAAGTAGCAAAAGACATTTAAACGCATTTTTAGAGCTTGCTAAAAGAAAAGACTTAAATAATGTATATATTCATTTAATATTAGATGGTATAGATGGAAAGCCAAGAGAAGCTATAGAAAATATAGAAGAATTAGAAAGTGTAATTGAACATAAAGAAGTAGGACAAATACATACAATTATGGGCAGAGATTTTGCAATGAATAATTCTTCAAATTGGGAAAAGGTAAAAGAAGCATATGATGCAATAGTATATTCAAAAGGAAAAACAGTAGAAAATCTTGAAAATGAAATAATAGAAGAATATATGCAAGACAGGTATGATAGAAATATTAGACCAATTATATTAAAAAGTAATGAGTACGATTTTGAAGATGGTGATGCAATAATATTTTTTGGACATAGATTAGATAATTTAGAAAAAATAATTAAAGCATTTTCAGATCCTTTTTTTGAAAATTTTAAAACAGAAAACTACACAAATAAGATATACACAATGTATGAATCGAATGAAGGAAAAAATATTTCATATGTTTTTGAAAGAGAAAGCTTAAAAGAAAATTTGTTGAATTATTTAAATCAAAAAAAAGTTAGAATAGTAGAAATATATGATGATAATAATAGTAATATATTAGAAAAAAGGCTTTCAAATTATAATGAAGCTATATATGAAAATATACAAAAAATAGTTCCAAATGTTATAAATGAAAGTGAATATATATTGAATGCACAAAAATACATACAAAATACAACAAATTTTGTATTATCAGAAATATCAAAAGAAAATGACTTAATAATTGTAGATTACCAAGCATTGAATATAGTAGCTGAAAATGGTGATATATCAGATATAATAACTACTTTAGAAGAAATAGATAGAAATATAGGAAAAATAATTAAAGAATGTGAAGAAAAAAATATAAATATAATGATTACATCTACACATGGCAAGATAGAAGAAATGATAGATGAAAAAACTGGTGATATGAAAAGATCAAATACAAATAATCCAGTACCTATTTATATACTTGGAAGTGGATATAGAAAAATAGATAGCGGAAATATTTCACAAATTTCACAAACATTAATTACATTGCTTGGAATAGAAAAAGCAAAAAACATGAAAAATAAGTCATTAATATAATTATTAGAATGTTATTAAATGAAAAAAGAAATTAAAAAAAGAAGTGGAAAAAAGTTAAAAAACAAAAAAAGAATAAATTTATGTAATATAATTTTAGCATTAAATAAAAATATGTGGAAAAAAATATTATTCTAGATTACTATATAATAATAAGTGACAAGGAGAATATAATATGGATAATCAAATATATATGGATATTCAAAAGTTGATATATTATATGATACCTGAAAAATGGAAGTATATTAAATTATATATGTCAGTTATAGAAAACCCTGATAGTAATAAAAGGGGCGAGCTGTTTTTCTATTATATGCCAAAAAGCCTTTTAAGAAATACATATGTTAATTGTTATGAAATACCTGATATGTTTGATATTGATCAAGATGAATACTTAAATTTAATATCTAAATTATATAATAAGATAAATATATTAAACGAATTGGATAAAGAAAATCAAAAATATTGGTCAAATGTAACTATAGTAATTGAAGGAAGTATATGTAAGTTAGAATATTATAATCAAAATTTAGAAAAAAGTAATTTTGATTCATATGAAAGGCATATAATTTGGAGAGAAAAATATTTGAGAATGAAACCTGAAACAAAAGAAGAAAAAGAAATATTAAAAAGATATATAATGTCTGATGAATCTAAAATGAAACCATATGTTGAAGTAGTACCTGTTCTAAAACAAAAAGTAAAAAATATAGTAGAATATGAAAAAGTTCTTACTATTGATGAAGCATTAGCAAGAGGATCATCTGGATTATTTGAAGATGATAATGTTTTTATTGGTAAAGCTAAGGCACCTAGCACAGAAAATAAGAAAAATGTAGCAAGAGCTACAAATAATTATATGATTATTAATGATAAGAAAAATAATATAGTAAAAAATGGAAATACAAAAAATATAAATACAAATTATGATGGACAAATTATTATAGATAATAGAAATTATAATGAATATATAAAAGCTAGAAAACTTGATAATATAGATATCTTTAATTATGATGATAAGGTATATTTAAATAATGATCAAAACGATTTTTTAGATAGTGTAAAACAAAATAATATAGATGATATTGATTTGTTTTTAGAAAGCAATGATATATATAATAATAATGATTTTTAAATAAAATATAAGAAATTAGAAAAAATAAATTTAGAGTAGATACAAA
>CABTXJ010000107.1 GCA_902488785.1 uncultured Eubacteriales bacterium
ACGTGTGCTCTTCCGATCTAAAAAACATGTTATTATTATATACGTTAAAAGCTATAAAATTATATGTGTTTTATGCTTAAACATAAATACGCAAAGAAAGGAGACAAATTATGCCAACAATTAACCAACTAGTTAGAAAAGGAAGAAAAAGCTCAAAAGCTAAATCTAAAACTCCTGCTCTACAAAAAGGGTTTGACTCAAAGAAAAACGTACACACAAATTCACGTTCACCACAAAAAAGAGGTGTTTGTACTGTTGTTAAAACTGTTACACCTAAGAAACCAAACTCAGCATTAAGAAAAGTAGCAAGAGTTAGATTATCTAACGGTTATGAAGTAACTGCATACATACCTGGAGAAGGACATAATCTTCAAGAACACAGTGTTGTTACAATAAGAGGTGGAAGAGTAAAGGACTTACCAGGAGTTAGATATCATATCGTACGTGGTACACAAGATACTGCGGGTGTTGCAGATAGAAAACAAGGTAGATCAAAATATGGTGCAAAAAGACCTAAATAGATCTATAAAATAACGTACTATAAAAATATTTAATTAGTAAATGCATAATTTGTAAGTGCATGAAACTAAAAATTATATTTTAGAGTACCTTTTAAGATAAATTATATCTTAATCACTTTTAAGAAGGAGGGAAGAAAACATGCCAAGAAAAGGACATATAGCAAAAAGAAATATCTTAGCTGATCCAAAATACAATAGCATATTAGTTACTAAATTAGTAAATAATGTAATGTTAGATGGTAAAAAGACTCTTGCTCAATCAATAGTATATGATGCTTTTGATATAGTAGAAGAAAAAACAGGTAGAAAACCATTAGAAGTATTTGAAGAAGCTTTAGAAAATATTAAACCAGTTTTAGAAGTTAAAGCTAGAAGAGTAGGTGGAGCAACTTATCAAGTACCACTAGAAATTAGACCAGAAAGAAGACAAACATTAGGATTAAGATGGTTAGTATCATATGCTAGAAATAGACATGAAAAAACTATGGCTCAAAGATTAGCTGGAGAAATATTAGATGCTTTAAACCAAAATGGTGGAGCATATAGAAAAAAAGAAGATGTTCATAAGATGGCTGAAGCTAATAAAGCTTTCGCACATTATAGATATTAATATGAATTATTATATAGAAAGGAAAAATTATGGGAAAAAGAGAGATTCCATTAAGTAAATTACGTAATATAGGTATTATGGCCCATATTGATGCCGGTAAGACAACAACTACAGAAAGAATATTATTTTACTCAGGTAAAATACATAAAATAGGTGAAACTCATACTGGTGAATCACAAATGGACTGGATGGATGACGAAAAAGAAAGAGGAATAACTATTACATCTGCTGCAACAACTGCAATGTGGAAAGGACATAAGATTAATATAATCGACACACCAGGACACGTTGACTTTACAGTAGAAGTTGAAAGATCTTTAAGAGTATTAGACGGTGCAGTTACAGTATTATCTGCAAAAGATGCTGTACAACCACAATCTGAAACAGTTTGGAGACAAGCAGACAAATATCATGTACCAAGAATGATATATGTAAATAAGATGGATATAGTAGGAGCAGATTTCTATAATTGTTTAGAACAATTAGAAAATAGGCTTTCATGTAATCCAGTAGCAATACAACTTCCAATAGGAGCAGAAGATAACTTTGTAGGAATTATAGACCTTATTAAAATGGAAGCAGAAATATACAAAGACGATGAAGGTAAACAAATTGAAGTACAAGAAATACCAGCAGATTTAAAAGAAAAAGCAGAAGAATATAGAGCAATGTTAATTGAAGCGGTTTCAGAATTTGATGATGAATTAATGATGAAATATTTAGATGGTGAAGAACCAACTAATGAAGAAATTATAAAAGCATTAAGAAAAGGAACAATTGCAAATAAGATAACACCTGTAACTTGTGGAACTTCATATAAGAACAAAGGTGTTCAACCTTTAATGGACTATATAGTAGACCTATTACCATCACCATTAGATATACCACCAGTTAAAGGTGTAGATTTAGATGGAAAAGAAGTTGAAAGAAAAGCATCTGACGATGAACCATTTTCTGCACTTGCATTTAAGATTGCAACAGATCCATTTGTAGGAAAATTATGTTTCTTTAGAGTGTATTCAGGTGTTGTTGAATCAGGTTCATATATATTAAATGCAACTAAAAATAAGAGAGAAAGAATTGGAAGAATTTTACAAATGCACGCTAATAAAAGAAATGAATTAGATGTAGTTAGAGCAGGAGATATAGCGGCAGGAATAGGATTTAAAGAAGTAGGAACAGGTGATACATTATGTGATGAAAAAGAACCAGTTATACTTGAAAACATGGAATTCCC
>CABTXJ010000108.1 GCA_902488785.1 uncultured Eubacteriales bacterium
CCTTGTCTTTGTTTGTGTTTTGGATTTTCACAAATCACCATTACTTTTCCATTTCTCTTAATTACTTTGCACTTATCGCACATTTTTTTAACTGATGGTCTTACTTTCATATTCTCCTCCTATTTGCCTCTCCAAGTGATTCTTCCTTTACTTAAATCATATGGTGATATTTCAAGTTTAACCTTATCACCTGGCAATATTTTAATATAATGCATTCTAAGTTTTCCTGATATATGTGCAATTAATTCATGCCCATTTTCAAGTCTAACTTTAAATGTTGTATTTGGTAATACTTCTATTACTTCTCCATCTGCTTCAATTACTTCTTCTTTTGCCAATTTTTTCTCCTATTATTTTTAATTATTAGTATCTTCATTATACTTTAATACCAATAATTATTATAGCATCAATATGCTATATTGTCAAAATTTCTGGTTCTCCATCTGTTATTACAATAGTGTTTTCATAATGTGCTGCAAGTTTGCCATCTGCTGTTCTTACAGTCCATCCATCTGGATCATCATCTAGTATATCTCTACTACCTTCAACTACCATAGGTTCAATTGCAAGTGTCATTCCTTTTTTAAGTCTAGGTCCTCTACCTGGTTTTCCATAATTTGGTATTCCAGGTTCTTCGTGCATTTCTGATCCAATACCGTGGCCTTGATATTCATGTATTACATCAAAACCATTTTCTTTAACATACTTTTCTATTGCATTTGATATGTCACCAATTCTTGCTCCTTCTTTTGCCACTTTCATAGCTTTAAAAAAAGATTTTTTAGTAACTTTAATTAATTTTTCAGCGTTTTTAGATATTTTACCTACTGCATATGTTCTTGCAGCATCTGCACAATATCCATCTTTTTCAATAACCAAATCTATAGATACAATATCACCTTCTTTAAGAATTCTATTTCCTGGTACACCATGAATTATTTCGTCATTTACAGAAATACATGCATGTCCCGGAAATGGATCTAATCCTATTGGGCTAGGATACATATATTCTCCTGATATTGCTCCATGTTTTTCAATTATATCATTTATTATATTATCTAATTGTTTAGTTGTAATGCCTGGTTTTATTGCTTTTGCAAGTTCATCATGAATTTCTTTCATAATTTTACCTGCTTTACGCATAAGTTCTATTTCTCTTTCAGATTTTATACTAATCATAAAAATCCTTTCTAAATTTCAACTATTTAAAATATACATTCAAAATATATGATTATTGATTTTCAATAAACCAAATTATTTCTTTTAAAACTTCTTTTTCATTCTTTTTAACTTGTTCTGTAACTAATACTTTAAATAATTTTCCTGTTCTTTCATAGTAACCTAGAAGTGGATATGATTTTTCTTCATATTCTTTAAGTCTTTTTCTTATTTTTTCTTCAGTGTCATCACTTCTTTTTACTAATTTTGAATCACATACATCACATACACCTTCTGATATAGGTGGTGCTGTAATTTCATTATATATTGCTTTACAATTTGGACATACTAATCTATTTGTTATTCTTTTAACAATTTCATCTTCTGGTGTTTCCAAATTTATTACAGCTGTTATTGGCATTTTATTCTTTTTTAAAGTTTTACCTAATGCATCTGCCTGTGATACTGTTCTTGGATAACCATCTAGTATAAATCCTTTTTTTGCATCATCAGATTTAATAACTTTTTCTAATAACTCTGTTATTTTTTCATCTGGTATAAGAAGACCTTTGTCCATATAGTCTTTTATTTCTTTAGAATCTTCTTCACCTTTTTCCACTACATCTCTTAACAAATCTCCAGTTGAAATGTGTGGTATTTGATAATATTTTGAAAGTAACTTGCTTTGTGTACCTTTACCTGTTCCTGGAGCACCTAACATTATTATTACCATATTTTCCCCTTTTTACTAAAAATGATTAAGCTAAGTAACAAATGTTACTTAACTTAACTTTTTAGTTCTATTCTAAAAATCCTTTATATCTTTTCATTTTCATCATAGCCTCTAATTGGCTTACTGACTCTAATGCAACACCTACTACTATAAGTATTGATGTTCCTCCTAATGCAATATTAGTTTTAGTAAATACATTAATTATCATAGGTAATACTGCTATTGCACATAAGCATATTGCTCCAAATCCTGTTAATTTAACTATAACATTATTTAGATATTCATATGTACTTTTACCTGTTCTAATTCCTGGTATGTATCCACCACTTTGTCTTATATTTGATTCAATTTCAACTGGGTTATACATTGCAAATGTATAGAAATACGCAAATGCAATTATTAATATCATGAATATTAAA
>CABTXJ010000109.1 GCA_902488785.1 uncultured Eubacteriales bacterium
CTGAGTTCGCACCGCTCGACCTTTCCACACCTTGGGAGCCCCTTCTAGAGCGTATCCAGCAAGACTTACTCACCCAGCCACAGACCAGAACCACAACCTGAGCCAGAAGAAAAACCAGCTGAAAAAACAGAAGAAGAAAAGAAAGCTTTATTAGATGCTAAAAAAGAAGAATTAAGAAAATTAGAAAACGAAATAGCTGAAACAGAAAAATTCATAAAAGAAAATCCAGGTTCTGAAGGAAAAAATGCAGCATATTTAGAAACTTGCAAAGAGGAAGCAGAACAACTTAAAAAAGAAATAGCAGAACTTGAAAAAGAATTAGGAATTAAAGAAGAGAAAAAAGAAGATAAGAAAAAAGCTAAAACTCCAGCTACAGGATCAGCAGTAGCAGTAGCAGCAATAGCATTAGTTGCTTCAGGAGCAGGATTAGCAGTAAGTAAAAAAAGAAACTAATTAAATAAAAAAGTTAGTTTAAAATAATTTGAAATAATTATAAGCAGGTTTTTACAAAAAGAACTTGCTTATTTTAATAAGGATATGTGTAATGAGTAATACTAATAAAAAAAATAACATTAAAAGTAATAATAAAAGAAATTCTAAATCTAAAAAGATTAATAAAGAAAAGGATATAAAAGAAAAAAATAGCAATAAAAATAAGAAATCTAATGTTGAAAAAAATACTACTAAAAGTAATTCTGATTTAAAAGAAAAATCTAATTTGAAAAAATTAAAAAATGTAAAAGAAAAGAAAGATAAAAACTCCAAAAGTAAAATAGAAAGTAATAAAAAAACAAAGCTTAAAACGTTCAAATTAGAAAAAAAAGCAAATAATGAAAAAGTATATGCAGAGACTAATAAAAAGCCTAAAAATGACAATTTGATATCAAATAAAGCTAAAAAAATAATAGAGATATCCAAAGAAAAAGAAAATAAAAAATATAAGTCAGACTATATTATATATAAGAAAGATATTATAAATAAATTAGAAAATGAAAAGAAAGAATTAGAAGAACAAAATAAAAAAATAAGAAATTATTTGAAAGACTACTTAAAAGAAAAAAAATTAGAATTAAAAGAAGATAATGATATAGATGAACTAAAAGAAAATGATAAGTTTTTTGATTCTTCTAAAGAAGTAATGTCTGAAGTAAGGGAAAAAGAAAATGAAAATTTTAAAATGACTTTAGGCAGTGATTTAAAATCTGAATTAAAAGAATTAGAGAAAAATTCAACAATAGAAAATACTAAAAAAGAAGAAGAAAATAAGATATATTCAGAGGAATTTGATTCAGATGATAAATTCAAGACAAAAATATATTCTTGGAATAATGTTTTAGAAGAAAGTGAAGTAGAAGAAAGTAATTACCAAAATAATATAACTGACGAGAGAAAAGGAAGAAGAAAAAGAAGACTAGAAAGAGAAAAAAAGAAAGATAAAAAGAAAAATATTATAAGAAAAGTGATAGTTATAATATTAACCACTATATTAATATCTAGCGCTATATATATAGTAAAATGGCTATATGATAATTATATAATTACAAAATTAGATAAAGAGAATGAAAAAATAATTGAAAAAGCAAAAGAAGAAAAAAATCATGGTAAAAAATTAAATATGGAAGAATTAAGAAAAATAAATGATCAAAGTGCTTTCTTATTAGATTTTAGACTTTTTGATATTAAAAAAGTAGTTGTAAAAGGTAACAATAATGATTTTTATTTACGACATGATTTTAAAAAACAATATAATTTTGCTGGATGGGTATTTTTAGATTATAGAAATAAGATATCTGATGATGAAACAAATTATATTATTTATGCACATAATATGAGAGACGGAAAGACGATGTTTTCACAGTTACCAAAAATGCTAGACAAGAATTTTTTAGAAGATATAAAAGAAGAAGACAAAACAATTAAAATAAGAAATGAAAAAGGTGAATATGAATATAAAATATTTTCAGTACATCAAATGAAAGATGAAAAGACAACAAGCATAAATTTATTACCAGAAGATAAAAATGAATTGCAAAAATTAGTTGATCAAGTTAAAAGTATGAGTATATATGACTTTAATGTTGATACAAAAAATGTAAAACAAATTATAACACTAATGACTTGTGGAACCACAAATAATGATAGAGTAATGGTACATGCAATTAAAGCTGATTAAAATATATGAAATATAAAAAATGAAATGAAATATTAATTTAAAATAGGTAAGGCATTTTACCTATTTTTTTAGTGTGCTCGGCATGAGCATATTCTAATGGGTGAAAGTCCTTAGCATGCCCGGTAGTGGGAAATGC
>CABTXJ010000110.1 GCA_902488785.1 uncultured Eubacteriales bacterium
GGAGCTTCTGTTAATTTTCCTTTTCAAGTATTAGTATCTGGAGCAAGAAATGGTACAAAGATTAATCCTACTTTTACTATATATATGGAGGGGAATGAAGAAGCTAAAAAGCAAGTTATTACTCCAAAAGAGGTAGTAGTTAGTTCTGAACCTAGATATGAGATGAATATTGAAAAAAGTCAATATGTTAGCAATTATAAAATGGTATACAAGGGTAAAGAAGGTACAGCTCAAAATTATGCTATATATATAAAATTAAAAAATCCTAAAGATAAAAAGGGACTAAAAGGAATAGAATATCCACAAGGTGACTTTTTAGGTGATTTAACATTTAAATCAACATTTTCTACAGGGTTTATTTTACAAGAATTGTCTGAATATAATAAGAAAAGAACTGATATAACAGAAGAATATACTCCAAAAATATTACAATATAAGTTAAATTATTCCGAAGATTTTGGGCTTGAAAAAATAAAAGAAAATGCAAAAGAAGAATATAGCAAGTGGTCTTATAATCACCTTTTACCATATGCAAGGGACCATAAAAAAGTTTCTGGATATACTTTAATAAATTCAGATAATAATTGGACAGCAGGTGATATTGAAATCAAAGAAAAATCTAAAAATAATTATTTACTTAGATTTTTTGATTATATTATAGATGAGAAAAATATTTTTCCTACAATTACTCCATTAGATAAATATCCAATAGAAGAGCAAGATGGATATATATCAGTAGCTTCATATACTGTTTTTCAACCATTGGTAACAGAAGAATGGAAGCAAAATTATATAAAAGAAAATAATATTAATCTTTCAGGCGAAGAATTTAAATATAATATTGAGCTTGAAACTTTTGTTAAAAATCCAAGGCTTATAAATCACGATGGAAAAGAACAAAGAATAAGTGAAGATATAAGAAAATATGATTTGATTCCATATGATGCAGGTACATATGCTTCATTAATTTGGTTTGCTGATTCTAATAGAAGTATAAGAGCTTTAAGACCACTAGGTGAAAATTGGACAACTGGTAAGTCAAGAATATATGGACAGAATTTTTGTTTGGTAAATTATACTTCAATTAGGTATGCAACATATAAACCAAAAGGAAATACAAAAATTACTAAATTTGATTCAAAATTATTTGAACCATCAAGTGAAAGATATCAAAAATATGACTTAGATTATATTGATAAAATGTATTATGCAACAAAAAAAGACGGAACTCATTGGAAAAATGATGAAGAAATGAATAATGCAACATATGAAGATTTAATATATTATGATACTGTTGAGGAAGCTAAAAAACATGGTGAAATAGTTGCTGTTGGTATTCAAAGTATAAATGTAGATTCTAAACTTTATGAAGAAAGCTTCAATAAATATGTTTTTAGAACTGATACAAAAATGCTTGTAAGAAAAGATGCAACATATGGAAAAGTTGGACAATTTGTATCTGATACTTATATCTTTTTTGATAATACATATGGAGGTGATCTGAAAAAAGGTGAATTTAAACCTCCAGCAAGGAAAAAAGAAGGTATAACTCTTTTAAGACATAATTATATAAAAACTGCATATGATGAAAATGGAGAACAAATAGCAGGAACACATGCACCACATCATGTGTGGTCTGGTAATTCACTATTAATTTTAAAAGCTATTCCAGGGATTAATCTAGAAACAGATAAGAATTCATATAATATAGCGGCAAATGAAACAAAAATAAAATTAAAAGTAAATCCTACTATAGAAATAGGAAATGAAGCTAAAACTGAAAATAAAAAAATAGAAGTTAAGGTAATATTACCTAAAGACTTAGAATATGTAGAAGGTAGTTCTAAATTAAAAGGACAAGAAATTAAACCAATAGATATTTTAAAGGACGCAGAAGGCAAAACAATAATTACATATAATTATAATTCAACACTTGAAAAATCTGAGTTCACTAAAAATATTATAGAGTTAGAAGCAAATATTCCTGCAATATTTGGTAAAAGTAGAAATACAAAAATAGAATCAAATATATCAATAGATGAATTTCCTAATCCAATATTAAAAGAAAGATCATCAAGCAAAGAAGTGTATGTGCTAAATCTTTTAGCACAAATAGCAAATAAGGAGGTTAAACAACAAGTAATAGATTATGGAAATAGGTTCAATTACTCACTAAAATACTACAATCAATCACAAATGGACTATAGGAACGTATCACTATTTGATATTATGCCATATAATGGTGATAAAAATGAAACTAAGTATAA
>CABTXJ010000111.1 GCA_902488785.1 uncultured Eubacteriales bacterium
CAGACGTGTGCTCTTCCGATCTAATTTTGCATATTAGACATTATACTACTTAGTTCTGATTCTTTTAGGTTAACACTTTTTTCAAGTAATAATGATATTGCAGAAAATATAACTATTGCAACAGTCATAAAAATAATAATATATCTAGCAGCCTTTTTATCTTCTATAGGTATATTACCCATACACTTTTCTTTTTCTTTCATATTAATCTTCTTTTCTTACTACTTTTCCATCTATTATTTCAAAACTGTCCATATCATTCGCAACTGATACTTCATCTAGTTCACTGTTATCTATCTTTTTTTCTTCTTCTATCTTTTTTCTAATATCTTCTGGAAGTTTTTCTTCAATCAATTTTTTAATTTTTTCTTCTTTTTCATTATCTTTTTCCATATATTACCTCATGTAATTCATTATTATTAATATATTATATACATTTTTTATACTTTCTTCAATCTCTTAAAGTATCTTGTAATTTAAAACTTAAAAAATACATATCATAATAATAATAGTTAGAATTATAAGAAAATTAATCAAATAAAAAAATTAAACAAATAAAAATAAAAAAAAATATAAAAATATAAATGTACAATTATATTATAATAATTAATACATTTATATATTATATCTATAAATTAAGTTTTTTTAATTAGAATAATTGTTAATAATTTCTAATTACTAATTATATTATTTTAATTGTTACCATTTAATTTTGGTTCTTCATGAACCCTTTGCCCGAATATTGAAACTATTCCTTTTTTTATCTTTGAAAACAATCCTTTTCTTTCATCTTTTTTAAGCATATTTTTATGTTCGAAAAAAGCTTTCTTTTCTTCTTCATTTTTAAACATAGAGCTTTCAATTATCTTATTTGTATCTTGTACTTGTTCTTTTGTTTTTGCATAATATTCATCTCTACCATAATTGTCTATTATTTCTTGTTCATCTTCGTCTAATTCATCATAATCTTCATCTTCATATTTAGGTACTATTCTTGCTGCTTTAACTTGTTTTTCTTCTTTTTCTTGTTCATTTATTTTTTTAATTCTTGCTTCTTTTGCATCTTTTCCTAAAAGTTTTGCAAATACATCAACATGTTCTAATAAGTCTTCTGGTAACTCTTCATTTTCTTCGATTATAGTTTCTTTTTCTTCTATTCTTTCTACTTGTTCTTTTTTTCCAAAATCACTTTGTCCTTTTAGATTATATATATCTTGATCTATTGCTATTTTTTCTGTATTTTCAAATGCATTTAATATATCATCTGCTAAAGTTTCTTCTTCTATAATGTTATTAGAATTGTATGCATTTGTATTTGGTATAACATCTTCTTTTTCTTCTACTAATTCTTCTAATACTTTTGCTCTTTTTTCTCTTAATACATTTTCTACTTCTTCTTCTGTATTAATTTGATTTTTTTCATCTTTTTTAATTGTATTTACATTTAAGTTTTTCTTTTCATTTTCATTTGAAATTTCAGTTTTAGATATATCATTTTCTGAATTTTCTTTTTGAAACTCTTCTTTATCATCTATAAAACTATCGATTTCATTATTTAATTCGTCTATTTCATCTTTTAGTATTATTTTAATTGGTGATTTCTTATCTAGCCCATCTTCCATATTTTTAAATACTATTTTAAATTCTTCTTTTTCTGCTTCTTTAGAATTATTTTCTAATATATTTTGGCTTTCTGTCTTAATATAATTATCTATTATTGGAGATGTAACTATTTCACTTCTAAGTTTTTCCATTTCCATAATTGGATCTAATGTTATTTCATCAAAATTATGTTTTGAATTTTCTACAACTGTATTTTGTATTTTTGGAATATCTTCTGCAATCATATTTCCAAAGTCATTTGCTTCAATATTTTTAGATATATTATATGTTTGTACATTTTGAATTTGTGGCTTTTTAAATACTATATTAAATTCTTCTAATTTTTCACCATTTTGATTATTTTCTATAGTTTCAAAACTTGTATCACATATTTGTGTAATAGGCTCTGCAAAAGATATAACTTGATTTGTCTCAGGTAATTCATTATATGCTATTACATTATATGTTCCAGCATAGGCTTTTTGATTTTCTATAATATCACTTTCTATTTTAAAGCTATCTTGCTCTTCTTGTAATTGTTTTTCTGCTTTCTCTTTTTCAATTTTTTCTTGCTTTCTTCTTTTTTCTGCTTCTAGTTTTTGTAATTCAGATCGGAAGAGCACACGTCTGAACTCCAGTCACTTGAAGTATCTC
>CABTXJ010000112.1 GCA_902488785.1 uncultured Eubacteriales bacterium
ATTGTTTTTTCACTTGTAAACGTAGGAGTAAAAGCCTATAAGGGAATAAGTAATCGTAATAAGTTGAAACCAGAAGTTCAACAAGTTAGTATAACTGATGATGTGGTTAGCAACTATAACAGATTTAATTCTGGATTTGTTCCAAGCAAAGAAATTCAATTTTCTTCAAATTATGATACAAGAGTTGGAAAACTATATACCATAACTGAAATTGATGAATTTAATCATTTGATTAGAACATCAGGAAAATTTAGAGAAGGTAGTGTATTTTACACTCATCCTGAAGCTTTCTTGAAAGCTCAAGAAAAGACAGGGGTAAACGCATTATTTATGATTGCAGTATGCAATATAGAAAGTAATGGCGGATTAGCTTGGGAAGCAATTCCAAAAAAGAGCAATAACATTTTTAGCATAAAAACTATTAATGGAGATTGGGCAAGTTACAATAGTATTGACGATGCTGTAATGGCATTTGCAAGACTAATATCTGAAGGTAGTTATTACTGGAAAGAAGATAACTTCAATGTAAATAGTATAGGAAAAATATATTGTGAAGAAGGTCATTGGACACAATATGTAAATGACACAATACAAGATTGTCTAGAAGCTCTAGCTAGATAATAGTATTTTTTAGAGTATAGGTAATATTTATCTATACTCTTTTTTATGGGCTCTTATTTATTAAAATTATTATTTTAATATTTTTATTAGTATTAAAAAAAAGTATAACTTAAGGATATACTTAACTAAAAAAAAACTGATTGAAAAAATGTATTAAAAGTGATATAATTTTAAATATCTAAAAATGGATTAAGGAGTTATATATGATAATAGAACCATCACTTACAGAATTAAGTAAAATAATACCAGACAGGTATGAATTAATATTAACAATTGCAAAAAGAGCAAAAGAATTACAAGGGGGTTCAGATAAGTTAACAAGATTTGAACATCCAAATTATTTAACAGTTGCAGCACACGAAATTAAAGAGGGATTAGTAAGACCTACAGAAAAGAAAGAAGGATTATATTAATGATAGTTGTATTATCTGGAGTGTCAGGCTCAGGAAAAGATACAATAAAAACAAAATTAATTGAAAGAAATTCAGATATAGTGAGTATACCATCATATACAAGTAGAAAAATAAGAGAATTTGAAACAGAAGGAAAAGAATACTATCATGTAGATAAAAAAACATTTGAAAACATGATAAAAGATGGTAAGTTTTACGAATATAATATTCATCATGAAAATTATTATGGAACAAATAAAGAAATATTAGATGATGCTATTTCTGAAGGAAAAATAATAGTAAAAGATATTGATGTAAATGGAACAAAAGCATTAAAGGATATATTTAAAGGAAATATTAAAATTATAACAATCTTTTTATACATAACAAAAGAAGAAATGGAAAAAAGATTAAGAAATAGAGAAGATAATTTAAATGAAGAAAAATTAAAATTAAGAATTAGTAGATATGATTATGAAACAGAAAAGTCAATAGAATATGATTATGTAATTGATAATAATAATGTAGAAGAAACTGTAAAAAAAATAGAAGAAATAATAGCAAAAGAAAGGAAAATATAATTTGTTTGCCAAAATAGTTATAAATTCTAAAGCATCAGAATTAAATGCTACTTTTGATTATAGGATACCAAAAGAATTGGAAGAAAAAATACATTTAGGAACAAGAGTTATTGTTCCTTTTGGATTAGGTAAAAACACAAGGGACGGATATGTAATTGCTATTATGAAAGAATCTGAGTTTGAAAAAGATGGAAAAAAGAAATGCAAAGAAATTTCAGAAGTTGTAGACTCATATGACATTTTAACAAAAGAAAAAACAAGGCTTGCTAAATGGATGTCACTTAGATATTTTTCAAATATATCTGAGTGTATTAAGCTTATGGTAAATCCAGAAACTACAAACAAAAACATTGAAAATATAATAAAAGAGAAAAAACAAAAAATAGTTTCAATAGATAAAAAAATACTTGAAGAAGAAATAATGCAAAAATATATATATGAACTATTAGAAACATTGGAAAAAGATAAAAAAAGTATAGTAGTTGATACATATAATTTTAAAACATCTGAAGATGAAAATATTATAACAAAATATAATCTAACAGATAAGAGAAAAATAGCATTAGATATGCTAATTTTAAATGGAAAAATATTAGAAGAAAAACAAGAAAATCAAAAAGAAAGAAAAACAGGAAATAAAAATAAAAATAAAA
>CABTXJ010000113.1 GCA_902488785.1 uncultured Eubacteriales bacterium
AAAATGCTTTGACCTATTCAGATAATGTCTATTTTGCAAGAAGCGCCTTAAATATTGGAAAAGAAAATTTATTTAAATACTATAAAAACTTAAGGATTGGCGAAAAGATTCCTTTTGAACTTTCTTTAAATAGAAGCCAATATATCAATAAAAAACAAAAAGTAAATGATCAACTTATTGCCGATAGTGGTTATGGACAAGGACAAATTCTTATGAATCCTGTTCAACTTGCAAGTATCTACAGTTCCTTCATTAATAATGGTTCAATCTATCGACCACATATTGTAAAAAAAGGAGAACAAATGTGGATACAAAGGGTTTTCAGTGATCAAACAGTAAAAACAATCAAAGAAGATTTGATTAATGTTATAGCAGATGAAAATGGAACGGGGCATTCAATTTACCATGAAAATATCCAACTTGCTGGGAAAACAGGAACGGCAGAAATCAAACAAAGTCAAAGTGATACAACAGGAAGTGAACTAGGCTGGTTTACAGTCATGACAACAGATTCAAAGCGACCAATTTTAATGACAACAGTTGTAGAAGATGTTAAAGGTCGAGGCGGAAGTGGTTATGTTGTTGAGCATACCAAAACACCTTTAGATTCATATCTTTCTAAAGCAAATAATTAACTTAAATGAATGAAATTTCAAATGAAGTTTCATTCGTTTTTTAAGAAAGGAAAAAATATGAAAAAAGTTCTTACAAAATTTATCATTTTAGAAACAATAATTCTATTAATTGTATTATTTTTAATAACAAAAAATTATTTTTCTAATAATACTATTTGGAATTTAATAATTCATGATGACCAAGAAGAGACTTTGCTTTATGAAAACAAAGATTCTCTTTCAAATGTAATAGTAAAAATATACAAAGTAGAGCATTTATCATTGTTTGACGTGGATATTCGAGTTGATGTTATTTTTAATAAATTAGAAAAATATAGTTATACTACGAGGTGTTACTCTAATGAAAATTTAGACTTTAATAATGAGCAGGATGTAAATGTTAAATGGCAAAATCATATTCCGTCAATTTATATACGCAATCATCCAGCTATAACAATTAAGGCTATAAAATAGAAGGTGAATCTATGAAATATAAAATGAAGTTATTTATTTTTATTGTAGAAACGGCTATGCTATTATGTATTATTTCTATGATGATTTTTACACGTATTTATAATGGGTCGTATTTTTCGATATTTCATCAATTTGATAAACAAAAGCATCTTATTTTAAAAGAAAAGATAAATGATAAAGATTCTATTTTATTATATGAAAGAGGGGAACCTGTATTTTTTAAAAAGAATCATTTAAAAATAAGTTTAAGTAATAGGATGAATACAATTGATATAGATATTGATAATAGGGGAAAACCTTTAACAAAGAAGAATATAGATATTGCAAAAAATCACGATTGTATAGAAATAAAAATAAATAAAATTGATGGGGAAACGGTCGTCTATAAGTTGAATGAAATAAGTTAGAAATAAGATGTCTGATACTTTTCGACGGATAAAAAATAATATATGATTTATTTGAAATCATTGAAAATATAGTGATTTTAGAGATATCTAATTTAGAAAATGATTTATGGGTAGAAAATGAAAAATATATATTAGATTGTTATAATGAAGAAAAATAGGACTTCCTTAGAAGTCCTGTTAGTCTTTTAGAGGCTCTAAATCATGATTATAAAGTTCAATGTTGACTTCTTCTACGGTTTGTTTTTTTAACAAGCCATTTAATAAAATAAGATCTCTAGCATTATGTGGATATAAGTCACCTGCATTATTTAAAGATAATAAATGATTTGTTTCTTTTTGGGTTAAATTCATAGCAAGCGCTAAGCGATAGATTTTATCCTTTGCATTTTTTCCTTTTTCACCACGAATAATTTTATAAGCATATGTTCTTTCTAATCCTGATTTTCGTATAATATCTGCTTCGTTTTTTAAAGAGTTTTCTATTTCTTCTGTTAAAATCATATCATCACCTAAAAATATGATATACTATATTTTACGGAGAGACAAGATATGATAGTTTTAGAATTAGAAGTTATTAAAGAAATACCCCAAAAAAGAATTACCAAATGTTGCCGTAAAGCTCCCAGCTTTAGCT
>CABTXJ010000114.1 GCA_902488785.1 uncultured Eubacteriales bacterium
CCGTCCATCAGCGTATTATCAAAGTCAAACACACAAAGTTTTATCATAATTTTCCTTTATAAATTTTTATAATTATACTCAAATGGCTTTAAAATTAAATTTTTATTTTCAAATTTTGCTTTATAAATTTTAGGCTCTACTGCAAAAGAGTTAAGATTAAAATAACTCTTTTTTTCAAATTTAAAAAATACATCTTGATGATAATGCCCCTCTATAACATAATCTGCGTTGTAATTTAATAGTTTTTTTTCTATGTATTTATTAAAATTTATAAATTTTTTATATAAAATTTTATTCTCTTGAGATTTTAAAATAGCTTTTGAAATCTCATAATACAAAATTTTATCAATTAAATTCATAATCTTTAAAAAAACCTTATTTCTTAAAAAAAGCAAAATTTTTTGTGTAAAAAAAGGTATAATTATATTAAAGCAGAAGATGCTTTAAAAAAAGAAATATATGAATATATTTTAAGTAATATTTCTAAGATGGAAAAATGCTTATTAGAATATATTAAAAATAGCATATACTTACAAATTATTTTTACTAATTTAGATAATAATAATTCTAAAAATATCTTTGATAATATTTTTAAAATACTTGGAAAAGATATAGTAGAGCTATATGAAAAATACATATTAAAAGAAAAGTATAAGAAGATAATAAGAAAAAGAAATAAGTTGGCTAATGAGATATTAAAAGAAATATATTTAGTTAAAAATAATATATCAAAAGATATAGCCAAAGTTAATGTAATATATGATGGTAAAGAAATATCATTAAGAGATATATACAACCTGGAATTAGATTTTAAGACTAAAGAAAAGCTATTAAATGAATACTATGATAATATTCATAAAATATATAGTAAGTATTATGAAAAATTAGCAATAAGTATAGTTAAATTAGAATATGAGATGTATAAAAGCTATGTTGAAATGAAAAAAGAAAATGTATTAGAATGCAATCCTTTCTATTTTGAAAAAGGATACATAGATTTCTTATTAAAAGAAATAACTGAAAATATATTAGATCATAAGAAAAGTATAGTAAATGGTATAGAAGAAAAAGGATTAGATTATACATATAATAATATTAACTATATTAGATTAGATAAAAATAATATAAGTAGTCAAAAGATAAGAAGAATAAGTATAAGTAAGTTAGTAGAAAATTTTAAATTAGCATTAAAAGTATTAGGAAAAGATTATATAGCAAATACAGAAAATATGTTTTTAGAAAATAATATAGACTACTATAATAGGAATAATAAGATACAATTAAACCATGTTAAATATGGTAAGTTAAATATGTTAGGAATATTTACAGAAGAAGATATCTACCTATTGTCACATGAAATGTCACATTTAATAGAAGATATATATGAAAAAGAAAATAATAAATATGCGTATATATTAAAAGAAGATAGTATAGATAAGGAAACAGAAATATTTTCTTTGGTAAACGAAAACTTAGTATATTTGTATTTTAAAAAGATATGCGAAAATACAAAAAGTGAGAGTGATAAATTCTTTACAGCATATGAATTAAAAAAATACTTTGAAGAAAGAAATATACTAAGACTATATAGGTATTATAATAATATTAATATAACAAAGAAGTTGTTTGAGCTATTCTCTAAATTGAATTCAGAAGAAAAATATACTTTAGAAGATGATGACATAGTAAATATTATAAGAGAAGTGGAAAAAGAATATTTAAGATTATTAGACATTGAATATGAAAAAGAAAAGTTTGAAGATAAAAATAATTGCTTTGAAAATATATTACCCAAATGGGCAATAGACTACCTACTATATGATTCATACTTTGATGCAATATATATAATTTCACAGATGGTAGGATATGATATAGCTAATAAAATAATAGATAAAGATATAAGCAAGGAAGAATATATAGGTGTATTAAAGAAAAATAAGAAAGACAAAAAAGATATTAAAGATAGTAAAGAATGTAATAGCATTAAAGATATATTTGAAAGAATGTATGATGCAAAGAAAAAATATGACGGTATAAGAAAGTTGGGAATAGATGTATATGATATGGATATTATGAAAGAAATAATTTCTAAATATTTCAAGAATTTTTTAAATAATGAA
>CABTXJ010000115.1 GCA_902488785.1 uncultured Eubacteriales bacterium
AATAATAATATTGAAATAATGGGTGAAATACTAAAAAAACCTGAATTTAGTCATGAAACACATAATGAAAAATTCTATTCAACAGTAATATCAGTAAAAAGATTAAGTGGAGATACAGACGAACTTGAGTTAATCATATCTGAAAAGACAATTAATATAGAAGATGTTGAAGTAGGAAAAAAATATAATATAAAAGGTGAAATAAGATCATATAATTATTATATTAAGGAAGAAGAAAGAAGAAAACTAATTATAACTATATTTGTAAAAGAAATGTCTATAGTAGAAAATATAGAAAATGAAGAAGAGTGTAAAAATGAATTAGTTATAATTGGACATATTTGTAAAAAGCCTATATATAGAAAAACACCATTTGGAAGAGAAATATCAGACTTATTAGTAGCAGTAAATAGAGTATATGGAAAAAGCGATTATTTACCATGTATTGTATGGGGTAGAAATGCAAAGTTTGCAACTCAATTAGAAATTGGGGATAAAATAAAAATTACTGGAAGAATGCAAAGTAGATCATATAACAAGGAAATAGGTGATAAAAAAATAACTAAAGTTGCATATGAAATATCTGCAGCATCATTAGAAAAAGTTGAAGAAAAAGAAGAAAAATTAGAATTAGAAAGTTCTGAAAAGTAAGAAAAAATAATGATTAATTAATAATTAAATATTTAAATTAAAATTGATAACAAGTGTAGTTTAAGATAAGAGGCAAAATGTACTGAACCCA
This sequence comes from uncultured Eubacteriales bacterium, assembly GCA_902488785.1. Taxonomy (GTDB): domain Bacteria; phylum Bacillota; class Clostridia; order TANB77; family CAG-508; genus JABCPO02. The sequence continues at coordinate 743 of CABTXJ010000115.1, forward strand.
AAAAGTTGGACAGTATAAATTAGGCCACTAACATGGAGTGTTTTCTGTATTGAACAGGAGACATTCCTTTTAGTTTACTCTTAATTCTTCTGTTATTATAATATTCTATATATTCAATTATATCATTTTCTAATTCTTCTATATTTTTATACTTTTTTTCTTTTATATAATAAAGTTCTGATTTTAATATTCCAAAAAAGTTTTCTGCACAAGCATTATCTAAGCAATTTCCTTTTCTTGACATACTTTGTCTAATACCTTTTTTCTTCAAAAGGTATTGATATTGCTTCATTTGATACTGCCAACCTTGATCTGAATGTAATATTAAATTGGTATTATCTGGTATTTTTTTAAACGCTTTTTCTAACATATCCACTATTTGATTAAATACTGGATGTCTAGATAAATTGAAGCTTATTATTTCACCGTTAAATAAATCTACTATTGGAGATAGATAAAGTTTATCATTATTAACTTTAAACTCCGTTACATCTGTAGCCCATTTTTTGTTTGGTTTATCTGCTTTAAAATCTCTTTTTAATAAATTATCTGCTATTTTTCCTATTGTTCCTTGATATGAATTATATCTTCTTTTTTTTCTTTGAATACTTTGTAATCCCATTAATTTCATTAGTTTTGCAACTGTCTTATGGTTTATTATATATCCACGATTTCTCATTTCTAATGTTATTCTTCTATAACCATAACGTCCTTTATTTTCATGAAATATTGATAAAATTTCGTCTTTTTCTATCTTATATTTATCTTCTTTCTTTAGATTTTTTAAATGATAATAGAATGTACTTCTTGGTATTTCTGCTAATCTTAATAATTCTCTCAAGCTATATTTCTGCCTTAATTCATCGACAACAATTATTTTTTCTTGTTCTCTCGCTTGATTCTTTCCTGAACTAAGGCATTTAATTTTTTTAAGTATTCATTCTCCATACGAAGACATTGATTCTCTGCTATTAAATCTTCTTCAACTTCTTTAGATAATTTCTTTTTTGGTTTAGAACTCATATTTTTTGGCCTTCCACGCCGTTCCATATACAAACCTTGTGGTCCTTCCTCATAATATATATGTTCCCATTTTAATACTGCTACTTCTTGTGGAATATTAAAATAAATAGCTGTTTCTGATGCAGATAAATGGTTTTCATGCATATATTCTACTACTTTTTGTTTAAATTTTCCATCATATTTATTATTTTTGTTTTTAACTATTCCAATTATTCCATGTGCTTCATAATGTTTACACCATCTTCTTACTGTTTCTATACTTGGAATATTAAAATATTTAGCGGTACTACCGTATCCATAATGTTCTTCTATACAATGTTTAATTACTTTTATTTTGAATTCGTTTGTGT
>CABTXJ010000116.1 GCA_902488785.1 uncultured Eubacteriales bacterium
TTAAAAAGGAAGTAGATGGAAAAGAAGAAGTAACAGTACAAATATATCCTAAAGAATTAAGTGTTGTAGCTAATATTAATAAAAAAGATATATATGATGGAGCAAAATTTAACTATGATATATTGTTAAACAAGGATGGAAATAATTTAAGTACTAAACAATATAATGAAACAGCTGATGGAAAAGTAGAAATAGCTAAATATACTGAAAAGAAAGATATAATAGATGAAGAAGGCAATGCTGTAAATTATAAATTAAAATTTGCAAACTTTAATGATACAGTAAGGAAAGATAATACATACTATACAAATAATATTACTAAAGATGATAAGGTAAATAGTAATGAAATAATATATAACTTAAATATAGTATATGATAAGGCTAAATATGATATTAAACAAATAAACTTAGATTTAGATAAGATAGAAGAAAGAAGAACTACATTAGAAACTAATAATACTACTAAAAAAGGTGAAGTAACTACATTAGATACTAAAGTTAAGAAAGCAGAAAAAACAGGCAAAGTAACAGAAGATGTAAAACAAGGATTACTAAAAGATTTAACTGCATTAGAAGCAAAACAAAATGCTGAAAAAGAAGAAATAACAAAAATAATAAATGAACTAAATAAATTGAATACAGATAATAAGGATACTATAGAAAAAGATGCAAAAACTAAAGCTAGAGTAACTGATTTAACTAATAAGTTAAATGAATTAAATACAAGCATAACAAATGATGCTAAAACTATAGTAGACTTAAGAAAAAGAATAGAAGCATTAGAAGTAATAGACCCTGCAAAAGAAAAAGCAAAAGATGAATTAAATACATTAAAAGAAGAAGTAGATACAAAAATACCAAATGAAAATACAGATTCAGATAATATTAAGAAAAAACTAGATGAAATAAATACTGAAGTAGAAAAAGAAGCAGAAGATGGAGTAATTAAAAAAGAAGATAAGGAAGCTATACAAAAGAAGTTAAATGATGTACAAAAAGAAATAGATGCAGAAAAAGAAAAGGTAAAAGACTTGCAAGGTAAGTTAGATAAGATAAAAGAAGAAAATTCAGGTGTAATAGAAGATGAAGAAGTAGCAAATATTGTAAATGAGATACAAGATAAGATAAGCAAGGGAAATGATAAGATAACAAATAATGAAACATACAAAAAAGAAATAGAAGACAAGTTAAATAAGATACAAGTAATAGATGTAGAAAAAATAACTGCTGACTTAAATGATATAGAAAAAAGAACAAATGCATTAGAAAATAATGATGATAATAAAAAGAAAGATATAACTAAACTAGAAGAAGAAGTTAAAACTGCTGAAACTAATGGTGGAACAGATGTATTAGGTAAAAAGAAATTAGAAGAAGGTATAGCAGATATAAAGAAGAGACAAGAAGATGAAAAAACAGAAAGAGAAAATTTAGAACAAGAATTAAAAGACCTAATAGCTGGAAATGAAAAAGGATTAGAAAATGATAGTAACTTAAAAGAAAAAGCAGATACATTGAAAGAAAAGATAAGTAACCTAAAAGAAACTATAGAAAAAGATGATGTTAAGATAAAAGAACTAGAAGATAGAATAGGAAAAATAGAAGTATTAGATGTAACTAAAATAGAAGAGCTAGAAAAGAAAGTAGCTCAATTAGAAGAAGAAAATAAACAAAACAAAAAAGACTTAGAAGAAAACAATAAGACAATTAAAAACTTAAATGAATTAATAGAAAAATTAAAAGAAGATAACAAAGAAGTAGTTGACAAGTTAACTAAAGAAAAAGAAGAGCTAGAAGACAAGAATAAAAAACTAGAAGAAGAAAACAAGAAGTTAAAAGATAAAATAGTAGAACTAAATGCTGAAATAGAACAACTAAAGAATTTAGAACAAGAAAACAAAAACTTGAAAGATAGAATAGCTGGCTTAGAAGCTAAGATACTAGAAGCTGAAGCTAAACAAAATGACTTACAAGAAAAATTAAATAAATGCTCAAAACATGGAAAAGACTTAGAAGAACAAATTAAAGAATTAGAAAAAGTAATAAAAGAGCAAGATGAAAAGATTAAAAAACTAGAACAAGAAAAAGCTGACTTAGAAAA
>CABTXJ010000117.1 GCA_902488785.1 uncultured Eubacteriales bacterium
AGGTGCATTTGATGAACATATTTGGACATCACCAGAAAATGCTATTAAAATGGTAAAAGCATTAGAAAAAGAAATGGAAAAAATAGATGGTACAAATGCAGAAAAATATAAGGAAAATGCAGAAAAATATATTAAAGAAATACAAGAAGTAGATAAAGAAATTAAAAATATAGTAGATAATAAAAAAAGAGATAGACTAGTATTTGGTGATAAGATGCCAATGCAATACTTCATGAACTACTATGGATTAAAAGTAAGTGCAGCATTTATGGGATGTAGTACAGAAACAGAACCAAGTGCTCAAACTATAGCATATTTAGTAAACAAAGTTAAAGAAGAAAAAATACCAGTAATATTATATATAGAACTTGGAAATGGAAAAGTTGCAGATACAGTTGCAAAAGAAGCAGGAAACTGTAAAACAATGAAAATACAAACACTACACAATGTAACTAAAGATGACTTTGAAAAAGGTAAAACTTGGGTATCACTTATGAAAGAAAATATTAATGTATTAAAAGAAGCATTAGACTAAGATAATAAAAGGAATAAAAAAACACAAAATAGAATAGGAGAAAAATGGATTTAATAAAAGTAGAAAACTTATCATTTAACTATCCAGGAAGTAAGACAATAATAGAAGATATAAGTTTTGGAATTGAAGAAGGAACATTTAATTGCATAGTAGGAGAAAATGGATCAGGTAAAAGTACATTGCTTAAATGTATATTAGGATTAAATAAGGGATATAAAGGTAGTATTAAAAAAGAAAAGAATATTGGATATCTACCACAAAAAACAGAAATACAATCAAACTTTCCTACATCAATTGAAGAAGTAGTTATGTCTGGTACAATAAATAGGCATATACGAAGTATCTTCTACAAAAATGACGATTATAAAAAAGCAATGGATATAATGACACAACTCGGAATATATCATATACGTAAAAATGCATTTTGTGAGTTATCAGGAGGGCAACAACAAAGAGTATTAATAGCAAGGGCATTATGTGCAACAGATAAGATAATTATATTAGATGAGCCAACTACTGGATTAGATCCAAAGATAGCTGTTCAAATATATGAAATGTTATCTAAATTGCAAAAAGAAAACAATATAACAATATTAATAGTTTCACATGATATTGATAGGGCATTAAAATTTTCAGATAATGTACTTGAAATAAGAAATGGAAAATTAACATTTTGTGGAAAAACAAAAGATTATGAAATGGTAGGTGATAATAATGATTCAAGCAATTAGCACAATGCTATCACACCCATTTATGCAAAGAGCAGTATTAGTTGGTGTATTAATTAGTCTATGTGGTGCATTACTTGGAGTAAGCTTGGTACTAAAAAGATATAGTATGATAGGAGATGGACTATCACATGTAGGGTTTGGTGTAATTACAATATCTACAGCACTAGGAATGACAAGTCCACTATATATATCACTTCCAATTGTTATGATAACGTCAATAATACTTCTTAAGATAGGAAATAATAAGACAATTAAAAGTGATAGTGCAATAGCACTAATATCTAGTGCATCACTTGCAATAGGTGTAACTGTAGTATCTTTAACTACTGGAATGAATACAGATACATGTAATTTTATGTTTGGAAGTATACTTGCAATGAGCCCAGGCGATGTAATACTAAGTATAGTAGTTAGTATTATTGTATGCATTATGTTTGTAATATATTATAGGAAAATATATATACTAACATTTGATGAAGAATTCGCAAGAGCAAGTGGATTAAATGTGGATAGATATACAAATATAATAGCAATTTTAACTTCAGTAGTTATAGTAGTGGGGATGAGAATGATGGGAACTATGCTAATTAGTAGTATTATAATACTTCCAGCATTATCATCGATGAGAGTATTTAAATCATTTAAAAAAGTTGTAATATCATCAGGAATATTAAGTGTGGTATCCTTCCTATTTGGAATATATTTTTCATATACATTAAACGTAAGTACTGGAGCTATGATTGTAATTGTAAACCTTATTGTATTTGTAATATTTAGCATTATAGCTAAAATCATAGAAGAATAATTAATTTAATATATATTATTAAATAGGAGA
>CABTXJ010000118.1 GCA_902488785.1 uncultured Eubacteriales bacterium
CCTTATCACCTTTTTTAAGGTTTCTAAACTCTCTTACAAATACCTTTCCGTCTTCAACAACTGCAACGCAGTCTTGAGAACTTCTTTCTGGAATTTGCCAAGATCCATCAACCTTATAATAAGTTGGCATGTGGCTTGTTAAATAAAAACCCTTTGGGCTGACACCATCTTTTGTAACTTCTGCTGTAGTTACATCTTTAGCAGAAGCATATTTTTCTTCCGAAAAATTAGGTGGTGTAAATAATAAGTCTTCTCTCATTTTTTCCTCCTATTTCTTTAAACGATCTCTTATAATATCATATTAGTTTAAACTTAGGAAATCAATAACTATTCCTGATGCAAACGGACATATGAACTATTATTTCTGGTATATTAAACATTTGCCCAATTTGTTTGATTTTTTAACAAAAAACTTTACCAATTGTTTGGTAACGGTATTTGATATTTATATTAATTTTATTTATTTGACAAAGGTAAATTTCGAGTATAATTAAACTAGATATTAGATATATTAAACCTCAAGGAGGACTTATGAATAAACTTATGAAAATAAAAAAATTCATACCTATATATTTTAAGGCTATGAGAAACAAAAATACACCAAAGGCTGCCAAGTTTTTAGGTATCCTTGCAATCGCCTATGCGATTTTGCCAGCAGATGTGATCCCAGATACCATTCCAATACTTGGAGTACTCGATGATGCAACCATTCTTCCCCTATTAATCTATCTTACAACAAAGATGATTCCGGAAGATATATACAATGAAGAAAAAGTAGCTGTCAAATAGTTCTAAAACCATTAACTTAATTTACGCTATAAATAAGAATAATAATATTTTAAATATAAAAAGTGTATCAGCCTTTTTCATACCATTGAATTTGGTTGATACACTTTTTATAAACAATTATATTTATTTCTGTCGATTTAAAGAACTATTCTTTCATTTTACTTATTTTTTCAGAGAATCTATTTACCTCTTTTTGTGCCCTTTCATCATCGCCACCATAAACTTCACTACCTAGTCTTGAGTAAAATTTATATATATCAGATCTTGTATCAGACAAATCCTCATACAATTCAGAGCGCAGTGAAGAAATATTTTTATACTCATCTGAACCTAATTTAGACCATTCTCCATAGTCTACGCTATCTTGAGCATCATTTATAACACCGGAATAAAATGCATCTTCCAAATCATCTGCTATATCTTCATATATATCCTCTTCTTCATCACAAGCATCTTCATAGATCCCTTTTAATATGCCATCTAAGTCATCATATTTTTCGTATTTAGATTTATCTGATTTTAGTATTTGATTTGCATACTCAGCGCTGTATTCTCTTAGTCTAATTCCTAAACTCTTTTGCTCTTCTACAATTGATGCATAATATTCTTCTATAACTTCTATATTTTGCTTATATAAGTCATAACTATTTATTTTAGCTTTAATTTTTTCATTAGAATCCTTTAATTTTTCAACAGTATTTTGAACATCACTAATAGCTTTACTTTCAATTGAATCTAAATCACCTTCTCCTGCATTCTCATTTGCATTTTCGGGTTTATCTTCTTTTTCAGGTGGTTTTTCGGAATTTTCATTAGTATTTTCTTCTGTTTTAATTTTGTCAATAACTGTTTCAGTTTTACTTTTTTGACCGCTACATCCAGCAAAAATACCACAAGCTAGTATACATATAAAGATTTTTTTTAATTTCATAACTTCTCCTAATTTATTAAAAATATCTCCTTTACTGAACATTATATATATATATATATAATGTCAACTATTTTATAGTATTTTTTACTATATTAAAGTTCATTTTCACCTTTTGTTTTTTATTTTTTTCTCTAAAAAACCCCGAAATCCAAATTAAGGATTTCAGGGTTAAATAAAGTATTTTTTATTCTACTGTTACAGATTTAGCTAAGTTTCTTGGTTTGTCTACGTCTATTCCTTTGGCTATTGATGTGTAGTATGCCATAAGTTGAGTTGGAATCACAGAAAGAATTGGATACAAGATATCTATTGTTTCTGGAAGTATTAGTGTTTTTTCACTTACCTTTC
>CABTXJ010000119.1 GCA_902488785.1 uncultured Eubacteriales bacterium
AACTAAAAGAATTAGGATTTACTCAAGATATTAAACCAGAAGATTTAATACAAACAGTTAATTATGAAGAAGATAAAAGAGATATAAAATACTATAATGGTGCAGACTTCAAAAGTACAATGTTCTATTCTACAGGTGGAACACCAACAGGATCTGAAGGTGAAGCTAGACCTAAAGAAGAAGGAGATATAGACAATTTAAATAAGACATGGATAAGTAAAGACAAAGACAATTTACCAATTAATTCATATTTAAGAGATGATGAAGTAAGAAGAATAGAAGTTACAGATAATTTTGATACATTTAAAAACGCAAATGTACAATTATTAGATATATTTAGAAGAAAACCTTCAATGATAATGGCAGATACAGAAGATCCAAGTCAAAATAGCTTGCCTGGAGCTAAGGCTAATGAAGAAGAAAAATTAAAAATAGCACATAAGATGTCAACAATGAGAGCAACAACTCCAAAATTAAACTACAGTGTTGAGTATTATGAAAAATTTGGCGATGATGCTAAAAATAAAGAAGGAAATAGCATAATGTCTGAATATAAAGACTTATATGCTGTTGATGGAAATTATAAAGAAGTAGACAAACCAGAAGTAAAACTAGACTATGGAATCAAGAATATAAACATGGGAATTGTTGAAAGACCAAAAACTAAATTAGTAATGCAAAAAGAAATAGAAAATATTAAATTAACAACAACAGATGGTGATGTTAAAATAGATGCTAAATATAATGTTAAGGCAAATGTTGAATTTGATAAAAGTAATGAAAGAAAGCATGTTTATGGTGAAACAATAGAACCAGAAACAAAAATAACTTTATCTAGAGAATTAGATGAAAAACATTCTACAGGAACAGATTACTTATTATCATTAGATAGATCAACACATCCAAATGGAGTAATCGGAGAAAGCTATGAAGATAAAAAAGCAATGGAAGCTGGAACATTTGATGAAAAGCCAAGGACAGGATTTAGATATATAAATATAGATGAAGCGTTAATGCAAGACTCAACTGTTAATATAACTTATGGAATATATGCATTTAATGCAGGAGAAAAAGATTTAGAATTTAAGATTAGAGATGAAAATGGAAGATTACTTCCAGAACTTGCAACAGAAGAATTAAGAAATAAATTACAAGAAAGTACATACAGAGAAGGACCAGACATGGGACTTGGAATATTAAATCACACTGCATATCCTGATGAATTTGGAATTGGTAAATACATAGGAAGAGCATATTACACAATCTCAGATAATGATGCAACAGAAGGAAATATAGCAGGCGCACAAGGTGAGAAACAACATGGTAAAGAAATACCAACTGAAGAAATAGCTAAATCTGAAGTAAGAGAGATAATTGATTTAGTAGATAATAGTGCAATAGTAAATGTAGCAGAAGAGAAAAATAAAGACTGGGTACCAGCAGATAAGAAAGACTTAATAGGAATAGTACAAAATGTTAATGAAAAAAATTATGATAAAGCTGAATATACAGATATAAATGGTACAGATTATATAACAGACTTAAATAAAATAACTACGATAGGAGCAAATAATATACCGACAAATTCTAAAGAAACACTTGGAAAAGTAAAAAGAGCTAATGCACCTGAAGGTAAAGAAAAAGATGCAAATGTTAAAACAAATGTATATTTAATAAAAGAATACTCAAAGAAACTTGCACCAATAGCATATATGAGTAATAATTATGAACCTTTAGAATTAGATCTTACAGAACTTTCAAAAGATCCAGAAAATGCTGAAATAGCAAAATATATTAAGAAATGGCAAATTGAAGTTCAAAGAACAATATCATCACAAGCTAATAAAGATGATTTAGGATTTGAAAATATTATTGAACTTGCAGGATACCATAATGGAAATGGTACAAGAGATAATGATACACCAGGAAACTTAACTCCACAATTAGATAAGGCATATGAAAATGGAGGAGGAGTATTCCCAGGACATGAAACTACAGAACACTCAGAAAGTGATAAAGAAGTAGAAG
>CABTXJ010000120.1 GCA_902488785.1 uncultured Eubacteriales bacterium
AAGAAGAAAAAGAAGAAAAGAAAACAGTAGAAGATAAACTAAATGAAGAAATATCAGAAAAAACAGATGAAATAAGAAATGTAGATGGAAAAGCTGATGGTTTTGAAAATTTCGAAAAATTATTAGATAAGATTTCTAAAAAAGAAAACTACAAGTTAAAGATATATGATATATCAAATTCAAAAGAAAATTTAAAATTTATAAAATATGAAAATAACAAATTAGAAATTATTGAAAAAAATGAAGAGACAATAGCTAAAACATATGAAAAAGAAAATTCAGAAATAAAGCAAAAAGAAGAAAATGAAAAAATAGTATATTTCATACATGAAGGTGAATATGACTATGATATACTAAAAGTTAATAAGGAATAATAATAGGTATATAGAATAGATATATAGGCAAGAAAAATAAAAGTTTAAAAATCGGTTGACAAAATAACTGATGTAATGCTATAATTCTAATTATGCGTAAGTTGCTTAATCAAGGTTATGAAAGTCTTTTAAGTAAGATACCTTAAATTAAGAGGTTAGCAGAGTATACGAAAAGGAGGTTGTCTTATAATGTATGCAATAATAGAAGCATGTGGAAGACAATATAAGGTAGAAGAAGGAGAAACAATATACTTTGACAAATTAGACGTTGAAGAAGGAAAAAAAGTAAAATTTGATAAAGTTGTATTAATCTCTGACAAGAAAACTGATATTGGTACACCATACATTGATGGTGCAGTAGTTGAAGGAAAAGTAATAAGCGATGTTAAAGGAAAGAAACTTAGAGTATTCAAATATAAACCTAAAAAGAACATAAGAAAAGTTAGAGGACACAGACAACAATATACTAAAGTTGAAATAACTAAGATTTCTGCATCAGCTAAAAAAGAAAAAACTGCTGAAAGTAAAAAAGAAAAAGAAACAAAAAAAGAATCTAAATAATTTATATAATTATTATAGAAATTTTGAGGAAAAGAGGTAATTAAAAGTGGCACATAAGAAGGGTCAAGGAAGTGTAAAAAATGGTCGCGATAGTATCTCTAAAAGATTAGGTCTTAAAAAGAATGATAACCAAAAAGTAAAAGCTGGTAATATTATAATAAGACAAAGAGGAACTAAATATCACCCAGGAAATAATGTTGGTAAAGGTAAAGATGATACTTTATTTGCATTAATAGATGGACAAGTTAAGTTTGAAAGAAAAGGTAGAGATAAAAAACAAGTAAGTGTTTATGAAAGTAAATAATTGTAAAATAGACCAATTTAGAATAAGATAAAAATCTTATTCTTTTTTTATATAAATAATACTGGTAATAGAAAGTAATTAGTCTTGAAATTATGTTTCTTATTATACTATAATTAAAATATATGAAAAAAATATATATTTAAAAATTTTAAAAATTCTAAATATAAAGTATGAAAAGGAAAAAGTATGGAAACAAATAGACAAAAGGTGTTTAAAATTTTAATTTCATTTGTGATTTTTAGTATATTATCTTATATGTTATATGTAGAAATAACTAATAATACATATGAAAAAACAAAAAAGGCAGATGAACATTTATTTACAGAATTTGAAAATGATATATATAAAACAAATGGCGAAAATTATAATAAGATTGAAACAAATGATGAAGTTATAATAAATGATACTTTATTAGAATATAGAAAATATAAGCAAAAAGAAATTCCATACTATATAAGAGTTGTTTCGCCTGCAATTGTTAAAACAAGTGATTTAAGTCAGGAAAAAATAAAGCTATTTGATGAATATTCAATTGCAAGTAGAAATAAAAAACTTGAAAGTGAAAAGTTAGAAAAAACAATAGTAGAAATTAAAAAATGTGAAGAAGATAAAAATAATTTTGAAAAAAGTTTAGAAGGAATTTCTGAAATAGAAAAAGAAACTAAAAATGAAGAAAAAAATAAAATTGAAAATAATTTAGAAAGTAGCTATAAGAAAAAAGAAAGCTTAGAAAAAGATCTAGTAGAAATAAATAAACAATTACAAGAAAAAGAAGAAAAAAT
>CABTXJ010000121.1 GCA_902488785.1 uncultured Eubacteriales bacterium
AATTTTTGTACATATTGCATAGTACCATATGTACGAGGAAGAGAAAGAAGCAGAAAAGCAAAAGATATTATAGCAGAAGCAAAAGATTTAGTTAAAGAAGGATATATTGAAATTACATTACTTGGACAAAATGTTAATTCATATATTGATAAAGAAGAAGATATTAACTTTGCAAAACTTTTGGATATGGTTGCAAGTATTGAAGGGCTTAAAAAAGTTAGATTTGTATCACCACACCCAAAAGATTTTACAGATGATGTTATATATGTAATGGCAAAACATGATAATATATCTAAAACAATACATTACCCATTACAATCAGGCTCAAATAATGTACTTAAAAAAATGAATAGAAAATATACAAAAGAAAAGTATTTAGAAAGAGCAGATAAGATAAGAGAGATAATACCAGATATTAAATTTTCTACAGATATAATTGTAGGGTTCCCTGGTGAAACAGATGAAGACTTTGAAGAAACAATGGATGTAGTTAAAAAAATGAATTTTGAACAAATATATATGTTCATATATTCAAAAAGAGAAGGAACACCTGCAGCTAAAATGGAGCAAGTTAAAAAAGAAGATGCTACTAGAAGATTTAATATATTAAAAGAAACATATGAAGAAATGCAAAAAGAAAATATGGAAAAATATGTTGGAACAAAAGAAGAAGTAATTATAGACGGGATATCTAAAAAGAATGAAGATATGCTATCTGCAAGAACTGATTCAAACAAGCAAATAATAATTCCTAAATACAATAATTGGAAATTAGGTGATTATATTGAAGTAGAGATTGTAGAAAATCATATGTGGTTTTTAGAAGGCAGAAAGATATAATTAGAAACAGAAATAATAAAATAGAAAACAAAGTAAAGAAATAGGAAAGAATATAGGAGATAATAATGAAAATAGGTATAGTAGGATTACCAAATGTAGGAAAAAGTACTTTATTTAATAGTATGACAAAAGCTGGGGCAGAAAGTGCAAATTATCCATTTTGTACAATTGAACCAAATGTAGGAATGGTAACTGTTCCAGATAAGAGATTAGAAGTGCTTTCTAAAATGTTTTCAAGTAAAAAAATAGTACCTACATATATTGAGTTTGTAGATATTGCAGGATTAGTTAAAGGAGCAAGCAAGGGAGAAGGACTTGGTAATAAGTTCTTATCACATATACGTGAAGTAGATAGCATAGTAGAAGTTGTAAGATGCTTTGAAGATGAAAATGTTGTACATGTAGATGGTAGTGTAGACCCAGTAAGAGATGTTGAAATAATTAATTTAGAACTAATATATGCAGATTTAGATACAATAGCGAAAAGAAAAGGAAAAGTAGAAAAAAACTTAAAAGCAGATAAGAGTTACTTAAAAGAATTTGAGTTATTAGAAAGAATTGAAAATGTATTAGAAGAAGGAAATCCAGCAAGATCAATTAATTTAAATGAAGAAGAAGAACTTATGATCAAAGAAATGCAACTACTTACTAGAAAACCAATAATTTATGTTGCAAATATTGATGAAGAATCAATAGGTATAAAAAATGATATGGTAGAAAAATTAGAAGAATATGCAAAAACAGAAAACGCTAAGGTTATACCACTTTCTGTTAAGATAGAAGAAGAAATTTCTTCATTAAATGATGATGAAAAAAAAGAAATGCTAGAAGCAATGGGACTTGAAGAATCAGGATTAGATAAGTTAATTGTCGCAAGTTATGATATATTAGGATTAATGTCTTTTTTAACAGCAGGAGAGATGGAAACTAGAGCTTGGACAATAAAAAAAGGAACAAAGGCACCAGAAGCTGCAGGTAAGATACACTCAGATATACAAAGAGGCTTCATTAAAGCAGAAATAGTGTCATATGATGATTTAGTTGAAGCTGGAAGTATTGTTAAGGCTAGAGAAAAAGGACTTGTTAGAATGGAAGGAAAAAGAGATTGAAATAAATCTGCGTGAGCAATGAAGCTCTGATACCATGAAAGACTTTGAGGTTCAATTCTTTCGATTGATAA
>CABTXJ010000122.1 GCA_902488785.1 uncultured Eubacteriales bacterium
GTCATTCCTTTATTATTTTTCATAATATCCTCCATAATATAGATATTATATTTTTAATTTGTTTTTTTCAATATTTTTCTACTATAATATCTTTTTTAATATATGAATAATATACTTACTGAAAGAAGCACCATATTATATATGATGCTTCTTTATTGTTAATTGTATTAATTTTATTTATCTTTACTTGTTATTATCTTTCTACTTCTCTCGCTTTAACGATTACTCGTTTTTGGCTATCATTTGTACAAGTTATTATAGTAACTTCTCTTTTACCATCTGTTTTTTGTGATGTTGCACTTACATTTTCAGGTTCTACTACATAACTATCATAAATTGCATAATCAATTTTTCTTCCTGTTGGATCTGTAATTTGTATTATATCACCATTTTTAAGTGTTGGAACTTTAGAAAAGAATCTTTTATTTCTATAATTATGACCTACTATACAAAAGTTTCCTATCTTATTAGGATCTGGACCCCAAAACTTAGTTGGTGAAATTCTAAGTAATTCATCTGTAGTTTTATTTATTATTGCATATTTAACATCTATACTTGGTATTTCAACAACACCAATTGTATAATATTTATCACCTGATTCAGCTATTTTTGTTGTTTCTTCTTTTGCTTTTTGATAAGCCGCTTCTTCTTCAGGAGTTCTCTTATCTTCATATTCATCATCCATACCATTAGATTTATCTAATAATACCACAGTCTGATCTTCTGTTATTTTAATATTTGGATCTTTACTATCATCCATACTAAAATCTAATGAAGATAACACTTGCTTTGCATGTTCTTCCTCTTTGTATTTATTATATTCAGCGAATGCATAATATGAAAACAATATTACCATCAATATTAGTGCTATAAAGAAGTTTATTTTATATATTCTTTTTTTCTTCTTCATTTCAGGAGTTATATATAACGCTTCTGATACTAGTATTTGATTCATTTCATTCCTTTCCAATATTATATTTAAATTTATTTTTTTATTTAGATTCTTTATTTTATATTTTATTTATTTTATTTATTTTATCTTTATTTCTTATTTTAACTATATTTTATCTTAACACAAATATAATATTTTAAATATATATTTTTTAAATTTTAAATATATTTAACATATATCATATATATGTATATTATAACACTTTTTTATGTAAATTACAATTATTTAATATATTCTTAATCTATTTTATTTTTTTAAATGAAACAACTTTTTGGCTACTACTTGATTTTTCGTCTTTTTGATATTTTTCTTTTCTTTCAATTTCTACTAATATGTTCTTATTTGGATATAATTTTTTACCATTTATATTATTTTTTATTAACATATATATATCTTCAATATTTATACTAGTTATATTATTACTGTCATACCACATATCTTCAATAGTTTTTGCAATGATTCTTTTAACTATATATTTATCATAATTAATTAATTTATCTATATCATATATTTTAATTTTTTTATAATCTAATTTCCCATCTTTTTTCTTTTCTAAGTCGTCTTTTTCTGATTTTATCTCACATTCAATAATTGCTTTTTCTATTTCTTTTTCTATATATTTTTCTTCTTCTTTAATATTTTCAGATAAACTATTTAAAGATCTTGTAATGTCAAATCCATAGTTTTTGATTTCTTTAAATAATATATTTCTGACCTTGTTTCTAGTATATTCTGTTTCAAAATTTGTCTTATCTACAGCATACTTAATATCATTATTTTTTAAATATTCAATAAGATTTTCTTTTTTAATATTTAATATTGGTCTTACTAAATATATATTATCAGATATTTTTGTGCTTTTTGCTATACCTTCTAATCCTTTTTTGCTTGTTCCCCTCATAAGTCTTAAAAAAATAGTTTCTGCATTATCATCATATGTATGTGCAGTAAGTATGCTAACTTTTGGATTAATATTTGAATTAGCATTTTCTTTTTCTTTTAAATATTTTTCTGCCTCTCCATTGTCTTCCACCGCCTTGAACTTCAGTGTGAACGTCGAAC
>CABTXJ010000123.1 GCA_902488785.1 uncultured Eubacteriales bacterium
AGACGTGTGCTCTTCCGATCTCCATCTGTGGTAGATTTCATTATTTTAGCTCTTTCAAGTGCAATTTTACCACCTTTTGCAAGTTTTAATATACAATATGATTCATACTCTCCTCTTCCTATTCTTCCTCGTAACTGATGAAGCTGTGCTAGTCCAAATCTTTCTGCATTTTCAATTATCATAAGGTTTGCGTTTGGTACATTTATCCCTACTTCAATTACTGTAGTTGAAACTAATATATCTATTTTTCCGTCATTAAAATCTTGCATTATTTCATCTTTTTCTTTTTCTTTCATTTTTCCATGTATCTTTTTAACTACATATTCTGAAAAATGTTTTTGGTATTCCTTTTCAACTTCTTCTACAGATCTTAAGTCGCTTTCTTCACTTTCTTCTACTAAAGGGCATACTACATATACCTGTCTTCCTTTTTCTATTTCTTGTTTTGCAAATTGCATTATCTTTTCTTCACTATTATAGTCTACAAATGTTGTTTTCACTTCTTTTCTTCCAGGTGGTAATTCATCTATTATTGAAATATCCAAGTCACCATATAGTATTAGTCCAAGTGTTCTAGGTATTGGCGTTGCGCTCATTACAAGAGTATTTACATTATTTCCTTTTGCTATTATTTTTTCTCTTTGTCTTACCCCAAATCTATGTTGCTCGTCAGTTATAACCAACCCTAGATTCTTAAATACAACATTATCTTCTAATACTGCATGTGTACATATTAGTATATCTGTTTTTCCTTCTTCTAAATTTTTAAGTTTTTCTTCTTTTTCTTTTTTTCTAAGTCCACTTTTTAATATATCAATATTTAAATCAAAGTCTTTAAATGTATCAGTAAATGTTTCTAAGTGCTGATTTGCAAGTATTGCAGTAGGTGCCATAACTACTGACTGATATCCACTTTTTACTGCTTTGTAACATGCCATAGCTGCAATTACTGTCTTACCTGATCCTACATCTCCTTGGAGTAGTCTTTCCATTGACTTATCACTTTCTAAATCATTATCTATTTCTTCAATTACCCTAAGCTGTGCATTGGTTAACTTAAATGGAAGCCTATCAATAACATCTGAAATATATACATCTTTAGAAAATTGTATTCCGTCTTTTTTGCTATTTTCTCCTTTAATATACATAAGAGCAAGTTGAAGTATAAATAGTTCTTCATATTTTAGCATATCTTTTGCTTTTTCTAATTTTTCAAAGCTTTCTGGAAAATGCATGTTTTTAAGTGCTTCTTGTTTTTCAATAAAGGCATATCTCATATATATATCATCAGTTAAAATATTTTCAAACTTATCTAAATCCTTATCCAAAGAATTTTTAATTATTTTTCTTAAATATATATTAGATATATTTTTAGTTAATGAATATATTGGTAGTATTCCCATATCAATATTTCCATTGTATTCTGACCATTCTGGAGTTTGAAGTTCATATTTACCAAAAGCTCCTTTTAATTTCCCGTAAAAAAGGTATTTTTTTCCCATTTTAATAGACTTAGAAATGTATGGCATATTATACCAAACTACATCAAGCTTATAGTTTCCACAGTCTATTATAGTTTTTTGTATTGTAAGCCTTGATCTTGTTCTAATATTCATAACAGATTTTATCGGTGTACCAATAACTTGCACATTTTCATCTGACATAAAATCTTTTGGATTTGTAATCTTACTTCTATCCTCATAATCTCTTGGAAAATATAGTATTGCATCTTTTGTTGTTTTTATTCCCAATTTTGCTAAATCTTTAGCCTTTTTTTCACCAACTCCTTTAACATATGTAATATCATTAAACATATTTTTCTCCTATATTTAATATATTATCATTTATCATTTCATATCTCAATTACATATATTAAATTTTATTTGTATTATCCACATTATAATAACAAATAACAAAATAACAAAATAGTAAAGTAAGAAAAAACGGTTCTTTAACATTTAGCTG
>CABTXJ010000124.1 GCA_902488785.1 uncultured Eubacteriales bacterium
ATAAGAAATAATCACAAACAAATACCATCTGCAAGCGTTATACCAGAAAACGACGCTTCAGTTTTGTTTACTACTGCAGGTATGCAACAATTAGTACCATACCTTCTAGGTGATAAACACCCAGAAGGTAATATGCTAGTTGATTACCAAAAATGTGTAAGAACAGTAGATATAGATGAAGTTGGGGATAATAGGCATTTGACTTTTTTTGAAATGCTTGGAAATTGGTCATTAGGAGCATACTTTAAAGAACAGTCAATAAGACAAAGCTTTGAGTTCTTAACTGAAGAGCTAAATATACCTAAGGAAAAATTAATAGTTACAGTATTTGAAGGCGATAATGATGCACCAAGAGATGAAGAGTCAGCTGATGCATGGAAAAAAATGGGAATGCCTGAAGAAAATATATATTATTTTCCTAAATCAGAAAATTGGTGGATAGCAGGAGATGAAGGACCTTGTGGACCTGATACAGAGATATTCTATTATACAGGAGATGAAAAGGTATTACCTAAATATGATCCAGATAATGATGATGGAACATTTGTTGAAATATGGAACAATGTATTTATGGAATATTTTAAAACAAAAGATGGTTATAAAAAACTAGAACAAAAAAATGTTGATACAGGAATGGGACTTGAAAGAATTACAATGTTACTAGAAGGAAAAGAAACACCATTTGACTTAGAAATGTTTGAACCAATAATGAAATATCTAGAAGAACATTCTAAAAAAGATATTATTTCAAGTAGAAGAATAGTATCAGATCACTTAAGATGTGCAAGTATAATAATTGCAGATGGAGGTGTTCCAAAAAATACAGATAGTGGATATATTCTAAGAAGATTAATTAGGAGAGCAGTAAGGCACTTAAACAAAATGGAGTTTAACTTAGATAATATGTCAGAATTAATAGATGTTGTAATTAAAAACAATATGATATTATATAATGAACTTAAGGAAAATGAAGAAAAAATAATTAATATAATATCTGAAGAAACTAAAAAGTTTTTAAAAACATTAATTAGAGGTGAAAGAGAATTTGAAAAGTTAATCTCTAAAAAAGATATTGAAACTACTAAAAAGATGAAAGCAGAAGATGCATTTAAACTATATGAAACATATGGACTTCCAATTGAAATAACAATGGAACTTGCAGAAGAAAGAAATATAGAAGTGGAAAAAGAAAAACTAAATGAATTATTTGAAAAACATCAAGAAAAATCAAGAGAAGGAAGTAAGCAAAAATTCAAAGGTGGACTTGCAAACCATAATGAAAAGACTATAAAATATCACACAGCAACACACCTATTACACCATGCATTAAGAGAAGTATTAGGAAAAGATACATATCAAAAAGGCTCAAATATCACAGAAGAAAGATTAAGATTTGATTTTTCATTTGATAGAAAATTAACAGATGAAGAAAAACAAAAAATAGAAGATATGGTAAATGAAGCAATAAAAAAAGGTATGGAAGTAACAGTAGAAGAAATGACACCAGAAGAAGCACATAAAAAAGGTGCAATTGGATTATTTGATGATACATATGGTGATTTAGTTACAGTATATACAATAGGTGATGGATACAGTATGGAAATATGCATGGGACCACATGTTAAAAATACTAAAGAACTTGGTAAGTTTAAAATAGTAAAAGAACAGTCTTCATCAAAAGGTGTTAGAAGAATAAAGGCAATATTAGAAGATGAATAAGAATAATATAATTACTAATTAAGGAATAAGTAATAATTTGTAATAGAAAGGTATATAATTATGAATGATAATTTAGATAATGATTGTATATTTTGCAAAATAATAAGAGGAGAAATACCTTCTGAAAAAGTTTATGA
>CABTXJ010000125.1 GCA_902488785.1 uncultured Eubacteriales bacterium
AATAAGGAGGGTTCATTTTTATTTATTAACCAATTAAAAAATACTAAAAAAGAAATAAAAAAATTATCTGAAAAAGTCAAGTATATCATGGAGTTGTAGTGTATTATATAAATAAATATAGTGGACATAAATCAAAAAATATGTTATAATATATATATATTGAAGGAGGCTATTATGTTTGATGAAGAGATATTTTTAAATGATGCAGAACAAATAAAAAAGCAATTTTCACTTGAAGGAATGGAAATAACAAATGATGATATGTTATTATTAGAAAATTATGCAAGAAATAATATTTCTTTTGAAAACATATTAGATAATCTAAATGAAAATCCATTTGTATAATGAAAAAATATTAAAGTAATAACGAAATAAAAGAACTAAATAATAAAATACAAGAGAAAGTAGGTATAAATGCCTGCTTTTTTAATTATATTAAAAATGTATTTAATTTTTATTTATTATATTAAAAAAATTGTTTAAAAAATAACAAATATAAGCATAGTGTTTTAAATGTAGTATAATCCAAATAATGATATAATAATGATTTTAATATTTATGGAGCAAGATATGCCAGATGATATTTATTGCTATAGTAATACAGATGTACTTAAAAACAAACTTAATATACATGATAAGAAAAGATTACAAAATGCAGAAAAAAAGATAGTAATGATTAAATTATATAATATGATACAAAACACAAAAAATAGTAAAAGACCCAAAAATATATATACACCAGAATATTTTTTGAAAATACATAAAGAGCTATTTTGTAATATATATGATTTTGCAGGTGAATATAGGAAAGTTGACATTGCAAAAGGTTCTTTTAGATTTGCTGAATGTATGCTACTTGAAAAAATGATGCAGGTGATTTTTTCAGAAATTGCAGAAGACTTTGGAGGACTAGAGACTATTTCTAAAGAAAAACTTTCAAAACTTCTTGCAAAACATATGGCAAATTTAAATGTATTACATCCTTTTAGAGAAGGAAATGGAAGAACTACAAGAGAATATGTAAGACAGATTGCATATTATTTTGGATATATACTAGATTTTAATACATTCAGTGACAAAGAAATATTAGAGGCAATGAAACTTTCTGTTATATCTGAAGATAATTTAGAGAAAATAATATTTAGGAGTTTAAAAAAATATGAAAAAAACATTTAAAGTTATATATAGAATTCTTGTAATATTTTTGATTATAATGGTAATAGTTTTACCAAAAGAAAATAGTTTAGAAGATATACAAAGAAATGATGTTGATATAATTATGAGTGAAGATGGATCTTCAAGTATAAAAGAACATATTGTATATGAAAAAAGATTTGAACTTACAAGAACAATTATAAAAACATTTGAACCAAATATGGATGTAAGGGATGTAAAAGTATATGGAAATAACATTTTTGGAAGCCATGAAATAAAACATGACTTTGATGGTACTGTTTTAACATTTCCTAAAAGCTCAATATATGCATCATATGATATTAAATATTCATCAGGTAATTTAGTATCTAAAACTAAAGATAATCAATATGTACTCGAATTTAATCCAGTACAAGCAGATATATTATGGAGAGATGAAATTAATATAACACTTGAAACTCCAATAGATATTAAATTAGGTGATATACATGCATTAGGTGTTGATAAAGGAAATGTAATTAAAAGAAAAAACGGATTTGAAATTAATGAAACCAATTTTCCTTCTGAAAGCAATATTGGCATAATAATGAAATTTGATGAAGGATTAATTGCAGAAAGATTTAAAGATAATATACCAGAATTTGATGAAAAAAGATTAGATAATATAGAAAAAAGAGAACAAGAAAAAGATC
>CABTXJ010000126.1 GCA_902488785.1 uncultured Eubacteriales bacterium
AAAAAATTATTGACCTTGCAACACTTACTGGTGCTGTTACAATTGCCCTTGGTGGATAATATGAATAGTCATAATAGTACTTTTAGTACTTTATGTAATAAAAATACAAAATCAATTAGTAATGGCAGAAGAAACAGTTAATAATAGTTTTTCACAAATAGGAGTTAATCAACAATCAAGATTTGATGCATTAACACAACTTGCTAAAGCTACAGGATCATATTCTGAACATGAAAGACAAACATTATTAGATGTAATAGGAAAAAGACAACCTGCTAATTCAACAGATGCAGTAGAAAAGAATGAAGAACTTATTAAAGAAGCAATATCTAAAATTAATTTAGTAGTTGAAAGATATCCAGAACTTAAAGCATCAGAATTATATTCAAATACTATGAATAGTATTAATGACTATGAAAATAAAGTTAGAGTTTCAAGAATGTTATATAATGATACTATAACTAAATTAAATAGAATTATTAAGCAATTCCCATCTTCAGTAGTAGCATCAATGCTTGGATATGCACAAAAAGAATATTTGAAAGTTGATGAGAAAAAAGCTGATATGCCTGATTTAGATTTTAAAGCATAAAATATTATTAAATATATAATAAAAATATATAATTAAAATGATAAAGAAAATATCTTTATCATTTTTTATTTTGGTATTTGTTAATAATTTTTGATATAAAAGTTTAATAAATTAAAATAAAAATATATAAAATATGATTATTAATTGCAAATTTAATCAATTGTTGATATTTTTAAATTAGAACAAAAAAGGAGATCAATATGAAAAAAATTATTAAAATATTTTTAATAACAATTGCAACAATTGCAATAATTACTACAATGTGTGTTTTTGCTAGTGAAAATATAATATATATAAAAGATGGTGAAAATATAATTTCTAGTAGTGAAAGCTCAACTTCTGGTAGTTTTTTAACACTTAAAAATTTAGAAACAAAAAAAGTTAATGTTATTTTAAATTCTGAAGTGGAATCACTAGATGACTTTGAAATGAAAATTGAGCAAACAACAGGGAATACAAAAATAGTATTTTCAAAATCTACAAAAGAACTATTAATTACACCAAGTAAAGCAGGAATAGAAGCAGTTATTATAGTTTTTGAAAATAACAAAACAAATTCAAAATATGTATTACCATTAAATATGAATATACTTGCAGAAACAAAAAATGTGACACTGAGATCAAATATTGAATCATTAGGTGTAACACAAAACGCAAATACATTAATAGGGGTTGCAAATATAACAAAGCAAATAGAAGAAAAAAATGAAAAAATAACAGAGTTACCTAAAATTAATTTGGTATCAGAAGATTTAAAAAGCAATATACCATTAAATGTAACAAAAATAACAGAAAACAAATACAAATTTGAAGGAAGTATCTCAGAAATTAAGGAAAATATAAAATATAATATAATAACAACTTTGGAAAATGAAGGTGAAAGTGCAGAAAGCAAAACTATAACATCAAAAAGTACTTTTTTAGATACTATAAAAAGTGAATATAGTAATGAAACTATTGTTTTAAAAGCAAGTAATAATACATTATTATTTACAAAGAAACAAGCAGAATATATGTCAGCAAGACTTAATGATTTAAAATTATTTTTATCAGACACAAAATTAGAATATATTTCAGGAAATATAGAAGTAAAAAATGCAAAAGGAAAAGTAAGTATATATTTTTTAGGAGAAAATGGAGAAAGAGTAGATACATGGTATATTAAAAACGATGACGGAAGCTATTATTTTGATAGAACAATATCAGGATTTAAAAATGGTAAAAAATATAATTTAGTT
>CABTXJ010000127.1 GCA_902488785.1 uncultured Eubacteriales bacterium
AAATATATAGAAGAGAAGAATATATAGAGTATATGCAAAAAGAAAGAAATAGATATAAACTTGCTATGAAATATTATTCAAGATATGAAATAGAAAAGGATGAAGAAACTAAAAAATATTTAGCAGGATATATAGAACAATATTTAGTAAAAAATGAAGATCCTAATAATGTACCTGAGTATTTAAAAGATGTTGAATATACACTTGAAAAAAGAAAACAATTATTAAAAGATCTAAAAAAAGAATATAAAGGAATAAGAAGATTAAGAGTTTAATATATTAATAGTTCAAATTAAAATGAAAGACTACATAAAGAAAATGATATTTCAAATATGTAGTTTTTTTGTTTGAAAAAATAACTTGATTGTAATATAATTATAATAATTTAGAGTGGAAATAGGGGAAAATTATTATATGGAAAGCAGAAAAATAAAAAATGAAATTACAAGAGATACAATTAAAAAGTACATATACTATATAGTTATATTTTTAGCATCCCTATTTTTTATTGATAGAATACCATTAGGAGCTATAGCCTCTTTATCTGCCGTAATAGCTGCAAATCATATTGCACTACCTGCTATTATACTAAATATAATAGGAATATCTATCATAAGTCCAATATCTACATTAATATATTTAGTGTTTGCCACATTATTTATTTTTTTAAGTATTATAATAAAACCATTAGTATCTATAGAAAATAGAAATGAAAAGAAAAAGCTAGGAAATTATACATGGAGCATAATGCTTATAATTTTAATTAGATATTATGGACTATTTCCAAGTATAGGTATATCAATGATAGTATACTCTCTTTATAAAATTTTAGTAAATTCACTTTCTATACTAAAAAATGAAGATGGTAGAAAAATATTTTCAAAAGATGAAAAAATGTCTGTATATTTAACAGTATTATTGCTTGAATTATTAATTATTTCATTAATTCCAGAAATTAAAAAGTTTAATTATCTTATGATAGTGCCTATAATTTCATTATTAGCTATTAAATTAGGATTATTAGAGTCACTTACAATTTCACTTATAATATATGGGCTTTCTATTTTCATACCAAATGCAGAATTAAATGTTTATTTAATGATAACAATACCAGTATTATTTTCACTACTTGGAATATTTGAAAAAAGATCCGTAGTTGTAATACTTGCACTTTTAAATATTTTTATGCTTGTAATATACAATGATGAAATTTCTACATATTTGATATTTGCAGTATCGAGTTTAATTGTATTATTAAGGTATAAAAAGAATAATGTATTTGATCTATTAGGAACAGAATTAACTTTAGGAAATGAAGGTGAAAGAAGACTTACATATAACTTAAATGAAGTAATGAATAATCAAAAAAAAGAAAATGATGAAAACATAGGTTTAGAAGAAAATAAAGATGACTTGATTGATAACTTTGATGACGATGACAATTTGATTAGTACTGAAGCAAAACTTAAGTATGCTAAGATATATAGAAATGAGCTTGGAAGAATATTAGATGTTTATGTATTTAGTAATAAAGAGCAAGAAGAATTAGAAGCAGAAAAATCAAATAATGAAAAAGATAATAAAGAAAATAAAAATGAAAAAAACAAAAAAGAAAAAATAAGAGAAGAAGAACAAGAAGAAATAAGAAAAGTTAAAATACAAAAAGAGAAAATTAAAATAAGAGAAAATGAATTATACTCATCACAAGAAAATATAAATGGATTTAAAAAATATTTTATAGAAAATGATATTGCAAAAAAGTTAGATATATATGATGAAATAATATTTTATGACAATATATTAAAAGA
>CABTXJ010000128.1 GCA_902488785.1 uncultured Eubacteriales bacterium
AGATACAAAAGAAAGAGAAAATTATGGGATTTGTAAGTATAATGATATCACTTTTAATAGTAATATTAATTATTATTAAAGTAATAGAACTAAGGCTTAAAAAAGTTGGTATGAATATAGATTCTTTTAAAGATTTTATTGAAGCAGCACTTAAATTAGATAAAATATATGAGTTTTCTAAAAAATATGATAATTTAAATGAATCAGAGCAAAAAATATTTTTAGAAGAAGCAAAACAAGTATTTGATGCATTTGAAAATACACCAAATGACTTATGGGCAGAAGAATATGATACATATATGGAAGTTTTAGATAAATATAATGAGATAAGAAAAGAAAAATGGCTTAATAATAATTTTGAAAAAGAAAATAGATTTAAAAATTTAATAGCAAAAAAAATATACAATGAAAAGAAACATTCAAATGATATTATATCTATAAATAAAAATTGCAAACAAAAAATAAAACTAAAAAATTTAGAAAAAATAGTAAATGATAATGGAAAAATTAATAGTAATTTTTTAATAATATATACTTTAATAGCTAGTTTAATTATATTATCTTTTGAAAAATTAATTATGATACTTGCAAAATAGTAATTTGAAAATAGAAATTCAATTATAAAAAATATAAATTAAAACAAAGTAAAAGTAAGATACATCTTACTTTTTTTAATATATAATATATATAATATTTTAATATTTTAATTAGGAGAAAAGATGCCAAATAATATGAATAGAAATAATAAAAACAATAACAAAATAGATAATGAAAAAAAAAGATTTGTTGATTATGATTTTGTTTTGAAAAAAGAAGAATATAATAAAAAAGAAAAAGAAATAAAGACTGAAGAAATAGTAAAAAATATAAATAGAGTTAGAAAAAATGAGAGAAAATTATTTTTATTAACTATATTAATAATGCTTATGTTAATAGTATTAAGTTATTTTTTAATTATGAAGAGTATAACAAAAAATGATTTGAAAAATATTGTTCAAAAAGAAACAACAGATCAAGTAATAGAAAAAGAATTAGAAGCTAAAAGAAAGATAACTACCGATGAATATATATTAGAAAAAGAACTTATTAATACATATAGTAATATATCAAAATTAAGTGCAAGTATTGGAAAAAAAGATGATAAGAGTATTAATGTTGATGAAAAAAGAGTTGAAAAAATTGAAAAAGGTGTAGAAAAAGAAAAAATAAAAAAAGAGGAAATAAGAACTAAGATAGCAGAAAACAAAAAGAATAATATAGATGAATTAAAAATTAAAGATGAAAGTTATGATGGAATAGTAGAAGAAATATATAAGATATATTTAGATAAAGATAATAATTGTGTATATACAAGTTATATATTTAAAACTACCAATTCTAAATTATTTGAAAAGGAAAAATATAGGATAAGTAATAGCCAAAAATATAGTAATGTAGTTACAAATAATTCTGGTAATGAAAAAAATGATATTAACAACTTAAAACAAATATCAGCATATGTAAGTGAATTTGAAAATATGAAATTATCTGATATTATTAATGAAATTAATAAACAAATAAAAACAACTAAGTTTGAGTTAATATATAACAATATTGATATTGAAAAGAAAAGTTAAAATAAGAAATAATTATTTATAATTATTAAGTTATAAAAATATTAAAAAATAAATTATATTTAAAAAGTAGACTAAAACGTCTACTTTTATGTTATTTATTATTGGTTCTTTAACATTTAGCTG
>CABTXJ010000129.1 GCA_902488785.1 uncultured Eubacteriales bacterium
AATCCACTTATATAAAATATTATATTAATTAATTTATTTCTATTCATATAAAGTTCTCCTATTCAATAAGCCAATTCAAAAATGTCTACTGGTAGTAGGTAAGAAATCACAAAAATTGCGAGTCCAAGGAAAAACATCTTTTTGCTTAGATGCTCTTTCATAAATTTCCTCTCTTCATTTCTAATTTTAGTTTATTAGGTCCTCTTTAGCTGATTATATATCCTCTGTATTTCGATTTCAGCTAACTTTTGTGCATAAAAAAGCACTAGAATTATAAAATTCTAATGCTCATCTATTAAAATGAATCAACATATCCTAATTCACGCACTTTATCTATCATTTCTTGGTAATTTCTAACACCTAACTTTTGATATATTCGTGATAAGGATACTGCCAGACTTCTTACATTTGTATTTAGTTCTTGAGCTAACTCTTTCCTTGATAGCCCCTTTGAATATAGTTTAACTATATGAATTTCACTTTTTGTCAATGGCTCTAGCATATAATTTTCTTTTGGAAAGATAGTTTCTCCTTTAAGAGCTATGGATTTTATATCCTCTATTAGTTTAGCTGTCTCTTCTTCTTTGGAAATAAATCCTTTACATCCAATCTTTTTCGCTCTTTTAATATAGAAGTCTAATTTATATGCCGTTAATATTACTATTTTAAGATCTTCATACTTATTAATCAGTTCTTCAGCAACATCTAAACCATTTATCGTTCCTTCTATTCCTGTCAAATTAATATCTATAAGTAACAAATCATAGTAAAGTACGGATTCATTTATACTAAGGTTTCTAACATTATTTACTATATCTACAGAAATAGATTCATCTGTTTCTAAGCTCATTTTTAAAGAAGTTGCGACCATTTTATGATCTTCTATTAATAAGATTTTCATTTACTACCCTCCTATCTACTGGAACTTCAATTTTAAATTCGACAAATGATTCATCTAATTCATTTTGATTTTTAGAAATATCAAAATCAAATTTCCCACCATATTCTCTTAAGTTTAATCTTAAAATATTTAATCCTATATTTCCCGCTACTATTTTTTCTTCATCTTCTAGATAATCTCCATAATTTTTTATTGTAAGATGAATTTTATCTTCTAAAGTCCTGAGAATAATATCCGTACTATAGCCTTTTGAATGTTTTAGTGCATTTATTAATAATTCATTGATACATTTATAGATTAACTCAGCGTAGGGATTCGGCAAGTCTATATTTCTATCACATTCAAATTCTATGAGCATATTATTATTTAAATACATGCTTTCTATATCTACTATAAGTCTATTGTATGCGTCATATAGGGAGCTATAGTCATTCAGCATTGGATTAAATGCATTTATTTCATGGCGAATCAATTCGTTCAACTTATCCAGATTTTCTATGATATATTGTTTACCAGATCCTGAGAGATTATCTTCTATCCACCTTCGTATTGCTATTATTATCTGTAGAATGTCATCATGTAAAAATGTCTGTATCCTTAGAGTATTTAATTTTTCAATTTCTAAATTTCTATGTTTTTCCACATAATAGTTATCCAACATTTCCTCAAAAGTTATAGAGTTGGATTTTTTATGTTTTTCAAACAATCTAAATTCTACTAAAAATATGAAAAAGCTTAAAGAAAATAATATAACTCCTGAAAAAGATAATGATGTTAAATAGAGCATTAGAAACAAAATTAAAAATTCAGGAAATATTTTTCTCAAAGATTG
>CABTXJ010000130.1 GCA_902488785.1 uncultured Eubacteriales bacterium
GCAATATGTACAAAAATTATTACAACCATATGTTATTGTAATTGATGCCCTTTTATTATCTAATCTTTTAATTGGTATTCCTTCATATACATTTCCATCAATATCTAATATATCTTCTATTCTTTTGTTTGTTGTCATAGCAAGGTATATATCTTTAGGTAAGTTTTGAAGTGTATGTGTTCCAAACATTACAGAGACAAAAGGATAGCTTTTTCTAATCTTATCTTGTATATGTTCTTGTTGCATCATGCAACCACCTACTAATATCATAGCACCTTTTTGTGCATATTTTTTAACTTCCCCTAAATTACCAAATAATGTGTTTTCTGCATTTTCTCTAATACAACAAGTATTGAATGCAATTATCTTTGCTTCTTTAATATTATCTGTGCTAACAAATCCACATTTTTCTAACATACCCGCTATTTTTTCTGAATCATTTTCGTTTAATGCACATCCATATGTATTAATATAGTACTTATTATTTTCTCCTGCTAATTTAGCTATTTCTTCTGTATATTCTATCATCTTTGTAATTGTAAACATTAATATGCCTCCATCTAGTTACTAAATTTTTCCTTCATTATTTTTATTGCATCACTTTTTGCATATGATTCTGCTTGTTTTAATGCATAATAAAATGAGCTTGCATCACTATTTCCATGTGTTTTTACAAGTGGTTTTGTAACACCTAAAAATATTCCTGCACTTTCTTTCTTATAATTATATTTTTCAATAAATTTCTTTCCATCATTTTTAATTGGTGCTAAAAATATTTTTTTCCAACCAATTTCTGATACAAAATCTTTTGATATTGCAAATAGTGCCTTTAGTGTTCCCTCAATAGATTTAACCATTATATTGCCTGTAAATCCATCTGTTACAACAATATCTACTTCACCTAATATTGCTCTATTTGGTTCAATATTTCCATAAAAATTAATGTTATTTTTTTCCATATTTTTATACATGTATTCATTTGTATTTTTATAGAATATATTTCCTTTTGATTTTTCTTCGCCTATATTTAAAAGCCCAACCTTAGGATTTTTTATGCCTATTACATTTTCTAAATATATACTTGCCATTTCTGCAAATTGCATAATATTGGTTTCATCGCAGTTAGTATTTGCTCCTGCATCTGTTAAGTAGAACTTACCATTTAATGTAGGTGCTGTAGCAAGCATTGAAGGCCTTTTTACTCCTTTTATTCTACCAAGAATTAATATAGCTCCTGTAAGTAATGCTCCTGTATTACCTGCAGATACTATTACATCTCCTTTACCTTCTTTTACTAGTTTTAATGAAACAACCATTGAAGAATCTTTCTTTGCTTTTATTGCTTTAGTTGGTATATCAGACATAATAATTTCTTCTGTTGTATGTCTAATTGATATATTAGATGGCAAACTATCATCACCTGTTATGTTTTTAATTATTTTTCTAATTTTTTCTTCATTTCCTACTAATTCAATATTACTTTCTGTTTCTTTAGCAAATCTTAATGCACCTTCAACTGAAGCTTGTGGTGCATTATCTCCACCCATAGCATCTAATACAATATTCATATTTTCCTCTTTTTTCTTTTGATTTCAATTTTATTTATATTATTATTTGTCTTTTATTATTTATATTTTATTAATACATTTTATACAATTTTTTCGATTTTAGCAAGATATAATAATGGTTTGAATAACTTTATTCTTTTAAATAAAAAA
>CABTXJ010000131.1 GCA_902488785.1 uncultured Eubacteriales bacterium
ATTTTATCCTCATATTTTTTATCAGATTTAGCTTGTTCTATTGATATATCCCAAATAAAAATATTATAGCTATATTTATTATTAACTTCTACAAGTTCTGGAATAAGTTCTTCACACCATGGACAATAAGGAAATCCTACATATAATATAAAAGTTGAATTTTTTTCAAAAAGATCTTTTAATTCATTAAAAGATAAGTTGTAAAAATTTTTAGATTCTACATTATATTTAGATTTTAAATCATAATTTTCAATATCTTTTATATTTTCAATATTATCTTTTAAATAATTGTTATTATTTTTTTTATTTTTGTTATTAATATAACTATATTTTATATTATTTTCTATATCTTTAATATTATCTTCATATTTTATTGTAAAGAAAGCGACAACAGTTATTATAATTAATGCAATTATTATCTTAAATACTTTTTTCATAAACACCTACCTAAATTATTATATTTTATTATATACCTAATATTTTTAATATTCACTATTTTTGTAACCAATTAATCATTTGTGAATAATTTGTAAATATCATTTTTTGGAACATTTAAATCCTTTGCAATTTGCTTTATTGCGTCCTTTTTAGAATAACCTTTTAATATATAGTATTCAAAATGCTCTTTTAAATCAAGGTCTTTAAAATCTAATATATCATCTGATTTTTTATCAATGACTAAAACGAATTCACCTTTTTCCTTGAAATTGTTAATTAAATCAATTGCTTTGCCTCTAATAGTTTCTTCGAAAATTTTAGTCATTTCTCTAGAAATCGACACTCTTCTTTTAGAGTCTATATTAGATATAATTTCAAGTGTTTCATTAATCCTATTAGGAGATTCATAAATAATAACTGGCATGTTGTAATTTAATATTGTCTTTAATTCTGATTCTTTTTTACTTTTTTTTGTGTTTAAGAATCCATAAAAAATAAAATGAGTTGTGTCAAAACCAGAATTTACCATTGCAGTAATTGAAGCACTAGCACCAGGAATTGTTACTATCTCTATATTATTTTCTATCAGATAAGATATTAAAATATTTCCAGGATCAGATATCCCAGGCATACCAGCATCAGAAATTAAAGCAACTTTTTTGCCATTTAATATGTCAGATAAAACTTTATCTTTTTTTTGATTCTCGACTTCTTTGTAATAGCTGATTAGTTTTGTTTTTATATTAAATTTATTTAAAAATAATATACTATGCCTAGTGTCTTCACACAAAATATAGTCTACTTCATTTAATATTTTTATACTCCTATATGTTACATCTTCCAGATTGCCTATAGGAGATGGTACAACATATAATTTTCCTATTTTATTATATTCATTATTTTTCATTTTATCTCCTTTTATATTATAATTTTCAGCTTTTTTATTTTTTAGTTATTTTTTTATATTTAGATGTTAATGTACTTATTTGGTAAAATATTAAATCCATCTTTGGCACCTTTTTTAAAAACGCACATAAATAGCTTAGGGCTTGTATTTTGTGAACCTGAGATAAATTGAAGAAGTTTTAGCTTTAATTTATTTTTTTTAGCCATTTCTTCTATATTAAAAATATTTTGAGTCCTAGATATCATATATATCTCACCATTATTTTTAAGTACACTATATGCATTATGAAAGAAATTATAATAATCTTCGTTTGACCAAAATTTTGCTATTTCTTTTTCTTTAGTTTTTGATATTATATTAGAGTTATTTGAA
>CABTXJ010000132.1 GCA_902488785.1 uncultured Eubacteriales bacterium
AGAAAGAAGAAAAATGATAGAAATAAAAAATTTAAACAAGAAAGAAAATAGTAAAATAATATTTGAAGATTTAAATATTAAAATAGAAGATGGAGATATTGTAGGAGTTCTTGGAAGAAAAGGATCTGGTAAGACACTATTATTAGATATGATAATGGGAATACAAAGGCCAACTACAGGAGAAG
The DNA here is from genome assembly GCA_902488785.1 of uncultured Eubacteriales bacterium. Lineage (GTDB taxonomy): Bacteria > Bacillota > Clostridia > TANB77 > CAG-508 > JABCPO02. Next base: position 186 of record CABTXJ010000132.1, read on the forward strand.
TAATAGTAGATGGAAAAGATGTATATGAAGATGTACTTAAAGTAAGAAAAAAGATTGGAAGCATGGCAAACCCTTCTATATACAAAATGTTTACTGTTAAAAAATTCTTTGAAATGCAAATTAGAGGAAAAAATATTAAAAACTATGAAGATAAGATGGAATACATAATAGAAAAGTTTGATATTAAAGATCTTGTTGAAAAAAATGTTTCAGATTTAACATTAGAAGAAGAAAAAAAGATATCTGTTGCATCAGCATACATTGGAGAACCTGAAATAGTATTATTAGATGATCCATTTAGAGATTTAACAGAAGATGATATGTTAGCTTTAGGAAGGTTAATACTAAATGTTAAAGAAAAGTATACAACAGTAATATCTTCTACTAATCCTAATGTTATTGAAAAAGTATGTGAAAAAGTAATACTTTTAGGAAAAAATAATAAGCAAAAAATATTAAAAGTATCTGAATTAGATAAAAGCCTAAAAGAAATGCAAGATGAATTTTCACCAGAAAAATAAAAAGTAAATAATAGTAATATAATATAATTAAATTATATAAGTAATAATATATAAATTATACTTGAAATATACTAATAAAAGAGATAATATATTAAGTAATGTATACATAGGAAATAAAATTAAATGTAATTTTATAGTATACAAATATATAATTTAATTTGAAAGGAGTTTTCATATGGACAATAATGAAAACAATGGAGGAAAAATTTTCCTAGTAGTTCTAATAATATTAGCAATAGTTCTTGTTGTAGTATTAGTAAGAAAAAATAAAAAAGTTGAGACAGATAAAAAAGGTGAAACTACAATGAGCGAACAAGAAAAGCAAGAGAAAAAAGAAGAAGTAAAAGCTGAAGACGAAGCTAGAAAAGAAGAATTACAAGATTCAGCTGAAAACCTTAAAGAAAAAGCTGGAGAAAAAGCTGAAGAAGTAAAAGAAAAAACACAAGAAGCTGCAGAAAAAGCAGGAGAAAAAATAGAAGAGAAAAAAGTAGAAAATGCTGAAAAAACTTTAGAAGAACATGATGCAGAGTAATTTATAAGAATATATAAAATAAAAAAATAAAAAGAGTAAGATTTATTTTATCTTACTCTTTTTTATGGATAATGTTTAAAATATTATATTTAATAATTAATTATAGTAGTTACCATTACTATTACTATTATTGTTATTGTTATCATTATTTTCGTTATACTCTAAATTGCTGTAATAATTATTATTGTCATTGTTATTATTATTATAGTTGTAATTGTAATTAATATTAGCATTATTTCTATTATTATTATCATTATAGTAGCTATTATTACTTATCATATCATTATAGTAATTGTAGTTATTATAGTTATTATTATAATATTCATCTTCAGGATTATAATTATTAAAATTATTGTTATTATTGTAATTGTAGTTGTAGTTATTATTATTATTATTATTATTATTAT
>CABTXJ010000133.1 GCA_902488785.1 uncultured Eubacteriales bacterium
TGATTTTTCTACTTTATTTGCGTCTATATTCAAATCTTTTAAATCTTCTATCTTATCACCAACAATTAAAGCGTCATAAATATATGGTTTTTCTATATCTTTATCTAAAACACTTCCCCGGTAGGAAAGTAAAAATATGCTAAATACATACATCAGTATAAAGGCACTTATGGTATTTGAGTTTACTACAATATTATTTAATTTTCTATGTCTATTAAAACTACTATCTAAGGCGATACTTTCTATAACTTTATTATTTTTACGAAGTTTCACTGGATAACTAAATACGGCTATATTCATTAAAATTGTATAGCCTAAAATGAAAGAAAATAAATAAAACACAATTCCTATACTAAAAGGAATCACTCTTAGAGAATATAAGGTTGCAAAAATAAAGCTGATTATTATCAGTAAAATAGCAAATATTTTATCTTTTTTATAACTTTTATTATAATGTCTCTTATCTACTTTACTCTCTACATAAAGTCTATCTCCTTCATTGAAAAGTATATAAGCACTATTATATATAGATGACATTAAAATAATAACTCCCAATATTATAATAGTGCTTATATATATTGAAAAATCTATCTTGATTGGAAAGGAATTTATATCAAACATTGAATTTATTGCTATATAAAGTATTTTAGTAGAAAAATAAAGAAATAATGAACCTAATAGAACACTTAAAATATAAACAATGATTCCGAATGTTAAATTTAAGGCTATTATTTCTAATCTATCTGCTCCAAAAAGTTTATAAAGATAAAATAAATCTCCTCTACTCTTCGCAAAATTAAAATATGCATATAAAAAATATCCTATAAATATAATTTTTATAAACTTTATTATTGTCTTATAAGTATAATATTCCATCAGAAATGCACCATATTTATTGAAAGAGTAAAATATTGATTGCAAAACCATCGGTAAAATATTAAAGATCATCACTGTTAAAGCTCCTATAAATAGGACTGATATACAATCTTTTTTCTTTATGTTTGTTTGTAAAAATAATTTTGTTAAATACATACAACCCCCTATTAAATAGATATTTACTTAGATTTTCCACTACATGAACTGCTACATGTATACTTACAATCAGATTTACAGGACAATGAACAATCTCCTGAACAATTTCCATAACAATTGTATCTACATCCTTCTTTACAAGTTAATCCACAAGTAAAAATTGAGAATTTCTCATTGTTTTTAGTTTACTTGAAAATTAATCACTTTATCACCTTTAAATATTATTAACTTTCTACTTTTTTTAATTTTATATTTTTTTAACTTCCATTTCAGCTAACTTTTGTGAATAAAAAAAGCATTAGAATTTTTAAATCCTAATGCGAATAAAAACAATTTTCTTATCTTGTTCAGTATGAGAAAAATTATAAAAAATATTATGGGATAGATTCAGCACTATAAAAAATAATTATTAAGTTTTAATTTCCTAAAACTTCTTTATTTAAACGCTCTTGAGTAATTTACTCAACCCCTATAATTTTATTTTTTTCATCTCTACGGACAATCAAAAGTATTCCATCACCATAATCATTATTTGAATAAACAAAACCAACATATCTACCATTCTTTTTTGCAACTTCTATAGGATCAA
>CABTXJ010000134.1 GCA_902488785.1 uncultured Eubacteriales bacterium
AAATGGACAAAAAGATTATGTATTTGAAGACTTGGATTTAACAGATGAAAAAGGAAATATATACAATTACTATGTAGACGAAGTAGAAGTACCAAAAGGATACACAAAGAAGAAGACAAAAACAGGAGACAGGATAGTAAATGTAAAAGATGAGATAGGTAAAAAATATATACCATATGCAGGAACGAAAGGAGGACTTCCAATAATAGTATTATTAGGAGCATTAGCATATGTAGTAATTACAAGAAAGAAAGTAACAGATAAGAGGAATATTGGTATATAGTATATATTATAATGAATAAACACACCAAAATTGGTGTGTTTGTTTTAAAAAATACATTTAACTATTTAAATAACAATCGGTCAAAAACTATGTTTACATAAATTGAAAACCGTACTGTAATGTTTTCGATGGATATTTCTAATTAATGGTATTAAGTAATACGAGTTAAGAAAAGGAGAGTACATGCAAAAGATTAAAAGAAGATATTTTACACTAGACGTTCCAAAGGAATTTATAGGAGAAGATTTCAATCTAAGAGAAATACCACTTAAGATATTATTAGATTGTTTGTCTAAGGATAATGAGTATACCTCAATATACTCATACAAGGAAAGCGCAATGCAAGATATGCTCAGCAGAATTTATAGGCAAGAAAAAGATGCAAAGGAAATGGCATATAAGAAAAAATAATATGAGCCTTCAATCCACTTACTATGCGAAACAGATATAGATATGGCTATAAACGTAAAAACAAAAACTATATTAGAACATATTGAAAAAAATCAATATGATATAAATACGTTAATAATTAGTAAGGGATTTTTCGATAAGAGAATCGAATATGATAAGGACGAACTAAGAAAACTAAAAGTAGAAGAAATGATAATTAATGAATATAATAACAGATGCTATGATTATTATAATGATTATACAAAACTACATGTGGTTACAAGATAAGCTAATTGGTGAACAAAAACATATAAAAGGGCTAACGATAAGTTAGCTCTTTTTATATGACTACATGTTATAATTTATGATTAATTGATTAATTTTAATGATAAAAAGAAAAGGAGTATTATACCACTCTATTTTACATAATGCTAAAATTATGGTATACTATATGTATAGAAGTAATTAGTAATAAAGGGTATTAAAAATACTATTTATAAGGAGAGTATATGAAAAATTATTTGACAATTATGGCAAACAAAGAACTATTAAACGAAGATATGGAACTATCAAAACTTCCAGTTAAAACATTATTATCTTCCTTAAGAAAGGAAAATAATTTTGAAAACGAAGAGGCAATCATAAAACTAATATGCGAGAACTATTATGATCGTGCTCAAAAGGAATTCTATGAAATCATAGATAAATATGAGGAAAAAGAAGTTGATAACTTAATAGCAACTGGAACATATAAACCTGGAGTTTTCCTTCTATGTGCAATAGATATAGAATCACCTATAAAAGACATGGATATTAGAACTATATTAAAATACATGATAGGAGATAATTGTAATATTAACCAGGTTACAATTAGTAAAGGAGTTTTTGAAGAAAGAAAGGATTATTACGTTAATGATTTAAAAAACTCTGAAATAGAAAAAGAAA
>CABTXJ010000135.1 GCA_902488785.1 uncultured Eubacteriales bacterium
AACTTTGAAAAAATTATTAATATGATATATAATATTGTCATAAGGAGATATCGTTATGATTAAAAGAGATAAGTATTTAAATATATTAAAAGAAAGCAAGGATTTAAACTTAATAAAAGTAATAACAGGAGTTAGAAGATCAGGTAAAAGTGTACTTTTAATGCAATACAAAGATTACTTAATATCACAAGGCGTTAAGGAAGAAAATATTATATATATTAATTTTGAAAGTGCAGAATTTTTTGATATACAAAATTACAAACAATTAAATGAATATGTAAAAGAAAAATATAATAGTAGGAAAAATAAGAAAAAGATGTATGTAATGCTAGACGAGGTACAAAGAGTAGAAAGCTGGGAAAAAACAGTAAATGCATTCTTAGTTGATTTAGATGTTGATATATACATAACAGGTTCTAATGCATACTTGTTATCAAGTGAACTTGCAACACTTCTTTCAGGACGTATTTTAACTATAAATGTATTCCCATTTTCATTTAATGAATATATACTTGCTAAAAAAGATAACAATGAAGATGTTTTAAATATTGATGAAGTATTTGATGAATATTTGAAATGGGGCGGAATGCCACAGATGAAACTATTTAAACAAAATGATATGTTAAGAAGCAGATACTTGAAAGACATAACAGATGTAGTATTAAAAAATGATGTTATAGCTAGAAACAATATAAAGGATCCAGTGTTTTTAGATAATCTTTTAAAATATATGGCATCAGTTATTGGTAATTTAACTACACCAAATGGTATAGCAGAATTTATGAGGAAAAATGGTAAAAAAGTTAGTAATGAAACAGTTGATTCATATTTAAAAATGTTTGAAAATGCATATATATTATACAGAACACCAAGATTTGAATTAAGAGGAAAAGAATTATTAAAAACACAAGGAAAATATTATTTTGTGGATAATGGGATAAAAAATAATATAGATGGAATAGATAATTACTTTTCAGGAAGTAGTTTAGAAAATGTTGTATATATAGAACTTTTAAGAAGAGGTTATGAAGTATATGTTGGTAAATATGATAGTTTAGAAATAGATTTTGTAGCAATAAAACCTGATAAAAAAATATACATACAAGTTGCAAGAACTATTATTGATGAAAAAGTAGAAGAAAGAGAAAAGAAATCATTATTATTTATTAATGACAATTACCAAAAAATAATATTAACAATGGATAAAAATGGTAAGAAAGTTATAGATGGAATTGATGTAGTATACATACCAGATTTTTTAACAAATGAAAAAGATTATTAAAAGAGAGTATTAGGTGAGATTATTAAGACGAAAATATAGTTGAAGTGGTTATATTTACATAATGCGTATATTTGACAAAAAGACCATTTTGTAATATTATAATAGTGCTTGAAAATTAATTATTAGAACATAATATATAATTAAAATAAGCACACTTAAAAAAGATAGAAGGAAGTGTCATAAAAACCTATGAAATCCTTTTATTGTAAAATTAGGTGGAAGATTAACAATTAATAGGTAACTATTAAAATATTAGGAGGTAGAAACATGTCAGTAATTGATATGAAAGAATTATTAGAAGCAGGTGTACACTTTGGTCACCAAACAAAAAGAT
>CABTXJ010000136.1 GCA_902488785.1 uncultured Eubacteriales bacterium
AATAATTTAAGTAAAGAAGATGAAAGATATTTAGAAAAACTAAGACAAGAAGAAAATGAATAATAAAAATAGTAAAATAAAATAAATTAAATTAAATTAAAAAAATATAAAGAAGGAGGCCATTTTAATGGACATTATTAAAGCAATCGAAAGTGAACAAATGAAAAATAAAGTTCCTAAGATTAAAGTAGGTAATACAGTTAGAGTTCATGCTAGGATTAAAGAAGGAAATAAATCAAGAATCCAAGTATTTGAAGGAACAATAATTAAAATACAAAATGGTGGTGTAAACCAAACATTTACAGTAAGAAGAATATCATATGGAGTTGGAGTAGAAAAAACTTTCTTAATACATTCTCCAAATGTTGAAAAAATAGAATTAGTAAGAGTAGGAAAAGCTAGAAGAGCAAAATTAAACTATTTAAGAGATAGAGTAGGTAAAAAAGCTAAGACTAAAGAACAAGTAGGAGCAAGAATAAAAGACGAAGAAGTTGAAGTTAAAAAGTATGTAGTAGTACCAGAAACTGAAGCAGAAGAAATGACAGAACTTGCTACAGAAGAAGTTGAAACAGAAGAAACAGATGTTAAAACAGAAGAAAAAGTAGAAACTAAAAAAGAAGAAAAAGCTGAAAAGAAAGGAGAAGAATAATGGATAAAACATACACTCCACAAGTAGGTAAAATAGAGAAAAAATGGTATATAATTGATGCAGCTGGTAAATCATTAGGAAGAACAGCAACAGAAGCAGCTAAATTATTAAGAGGAAAACATAGACCAGATTTCACAACAAATATAGATACTGGTGATTTTGTAATAATAATAAATTGTAAAGACGCAGTACTTACAGGAAAAAAATTAGATCAAAAAATGTATAGAAAACATTCTGGATATATTGGAGGACTAAAAGAAACACCTGCAAGAAAAATGATGCAAGAAAAACCAGAACAAGCAATGTATCGTGCAGTAAAGGGTATGTTACCACATACAAAATTAGGAGATGCACAACTTAAAAAATTAAGAGTATATGCAGATGATAAACATGAGCAAACAGCTCAAAAACCAGAAATATGGGAGGTTAAGTAATGGCAGAAAAAGGTGTATTTTTAGGAACAGGAAGAAGAAAAAAGTCAGTTGCAAGAGTTAGACTTTTAGCAGGTGATGGAAAAATAGTTGTTAATGGAAAAGATATTAATGAATATTTCAAAAATGAAAATAGTAAAACTATAATTAGACAACCATTTGCAGTATTAAACAAAGAAGATAAATATGATGTATTAGTAAATGTAAGAGGTGGTGGTCTATCAGGACAAGCAGAAGCTATAAGACACGGAATATCAAGAGCATTAGTAGAAGCTGATGAAGATAATAGAAAAGAACTTAAGGCACACGGATTCTTAACAAGAGACCCAAGAATGAAAGAAAGAAAGAAATATGGTCTTAAGAAAGCTAGAAAAGCTCCACAATTCAGTAAGAGATAGTGGATACAAATATATAAAAAAATATAATTTTAAAGATACTAGGAAATCTAGTATCTTTTTTTAGTGTGCTCGGCATGAGCATATTCTAATGGGTGAAAGTCCTTAGCATGCCCGGTAGTGGGAAATGCATAGCT
>CABTXJ010000137.1 GCA_902488785.1 uncultured Eubacteriales bacterium
AATGAACATTAAAACCATCAAAAAAAAGTGATTAAAATACAAAATCCTGATTGCAAAATGGATTAAGAGAGTGATATTTTGCAACAAAGAGCGGAGCCTGCCATAATAGACAAGTGGGCAAGGGCAGAAATGGCATTATCTGCTGGATGTAATTTAGTAATAGAACTTCCTAGTATTTTTGCTATATCTGCTGCAGAAGATTTTGCATTTGGTGCAATAAAATTACTTTCAGATATGAAAGTAGTAGATTTCCTTTCTTTTGGCTCAAAGTCTGGTGATATACGAAAGCTTGAAACTCTTGCAGATATTTTCATAGAGGAGCCTGAAGATTTTATGTACTATTTAGATAGTAACTTAAAAGAAGGCATGGCATATTCTAAGGCAATTAATGAAGCAATTAAAAGTTATCTACGATCTCCAGAATATGTGGAAATTTTAAATGACCCAAATAATATACTTGCAATAGAATATATAAAGCAAATAAAAAAGCAACAATTTTCAGTAACAGCAATTACAGTTAAAAGGGAAAATAACGATCACAATAGCAAAGAGCTTTCAGATTTTGCATCTGGTACATCAATTAGAGAAGCTATTTTGAGTAGTAAAGATATATCACATGCTGTTCCAAAAACAACCTTTGATATAATAGAAAGTAATAAGTCATTAATTAATACATTATCTAATTCTGCATATGAGTCAATCCTCTTCTATAAGATTCGTAAAATGAGTATACAAGAATTAAAAGATATTAAAGATGTAACAGAGGGGATTGAAAATAGGATTAAAAAGGCTGCATATATCTCTGCTTCATATGATGAATTAATAGAAAATATTGCTTCTAAAAGATATACAAACACAAAGGTTAGAAGAATTCTTTTAAATATACTTTTAGACATTACTAAAAAAGATATAGAAACTGCTAAAAAATCAAAATCATATATTAGAGTATTAGCATTTGATGATAAGGGAAAATATTTAATTTCTAAAATAGCTGAAGCTAATCCAAAACTTGATATAATCGTTTCTGTTAGTGCTTTTGAAAAAAATAATAGAAATAGAGAAAAAAAATATATTCTAGGTAAAGATATTTTAGCAACTGATATATATGCACTTTCAATAAAGCCATTCCTTCCCGCTGGTTTAGATTATACACAAAAAGTATTATATTTAGATAATGATACAATTTCTAAGAAAAGAAATTTAAACAAAGATAATATAGTATACAAAAACAATAATAACAATAATTTAAATAGTGAAAATAAAAATGCAAACACAAATCAAGTGCAAAATAATAATTATAGCAATAATAATTTTTCTAATAATATACGATTAAAAAATGAACAAAATATACAAAACGCACAAAATAATAATAATTATTATCAGAAACCAAATAATAATTATTATAATAATTTAAACAATGATAATTATAATTATAACAATAACAACTATTCACAAAATAATAACTATAATAGCCAAAATAATTATCAAAATTATGGAAATATGCCAAATAATAGTCAAAATAATTATCCAAATTATGGAATAAATAATAATAATAATAATAATAATAAT
>CABTXJ010000138.1 GCA_902488785.1 uncultured Eubacteriales bacterium
ATTCAAGACTGTCACCTTGAAGAAATTCCACTCTATCTATATTAGTCCAATCTAGACCATATATTAAATTATCCTTTTCAGTAATAGTTGAAAAGTTTTCCCATTGGGAATCTGGATTATTTGGATCTACTAATGCATACATATCTTCTCCACTACCACGAAAATTTGGTACAGTAATGGCTTTCATAAATAAAAATACATTGTTATCTTCTTTTACTTCTGGGTCTTTACCAGTTTCTCCTTCTTTAGAATTTTCTGGTTGGGTATCTGTGCTGCCTCCCTCTTCTGGAGAAGTTTCTTTTCTACCATCCGGATTTTCTTTTGGGTTTATTTCATCTTCAGAAACTACTGGAGGTTTTTCTTCCCCATTTCCAGGTACAAGTGGCTCAGCAGCTGATACTGCTGTAGGTAATAGCATACTAGCTGCCAATACCAGAGAAATTTTTTGCTTGATATTCATATTTTACACACTCTCCTTAACGTTAACACATCAATTATTCTTATTATTCTTTTTCTTCAATTCTTCAAGAGCTTTTTTATCATTTTCTTCTTTTTTGTCTTTGTCATTATCTTGTAATTGTTTTTCTCTCTTCATTGAATCTATATTAGTTAAATAATCATTGATGCCATGTTCTATATCCATTGGTAATAATCCATGTATATTACCTGCTACTATTGTAGATACTTCATACCAATTACCTTCTTTATCCTTAAAACTAAAGCTTGCCGCTCCCATTTCAGATTCTTTAGTTATCAAACTTCTAAAAATATCATAATTAGATAAAGCTTGGTCAACCACACTTGACGCATTTTCTGTATGAAGTGGTTGTATAACTGTAAATTCTCTTCTAAATCTTGTTATACCAACAGAATCTTGGTAAGTATCATGCCCATTATTACCTGTAGTATATACTCTATACCTTCTTGGATCCTGTTTTACATTGTCTTCTTGTTCTGCCATAGTTTCTATAACGACAACTTCGCCTGAACTCATAGGCATTTCTCTCATTCCTAATTCTGTTTTTGCAGATGGCGTAGTGCTTTTAATTTCATTTTTAGTGTTGTCGTTTGTAGTTGGTTTATTATTATTTTCTTGTTTGTTTTCTTTGTTAGATTCTTTATTTTCTTCTTTGTTATTTTGTTCATTTTTGGTCTTTTTATCATCCTTTTTGTCCTCCTTTTTATTATCATCTGGAATATATGTTCCATTTGTTCTAGGTTCTACATAATCGTCTATATTTACTAATGTTCTGGTGTTTTTTGGATCTATTGAACCATCATAAAATGCCTTTGCAACTTCTACACTCTTTACATGTGCCAGATATTTCATTGTAGATGATGGTGATGGTACAGGATAGTTATTTTTTTGCATATATTCTGTAATTTCTCTTTCAATAGTTGCTGGAGCTGTTTCTCCAGATTTAGAAAGTCGTAAAGCTGCACCATTTATTGTTACTTGATCACCAGATTTCTTAAATACTGTGTAATCTGTAGTTGGACCAATTATCATCCAATATTGCCAAGGTCCATATTTTTTAAAATGATCCATATCTTTA